>JBFMCM010000248.1:0-4572 GCA_040754355.1 Chloroflexota bacterium
GGGAGTTTGCGCAGGGACTCGATGTCACGCGGGAGTTGCCCGTTATATTGATCAATAACTAGCCGGGCAGCCTTGTGCAGGCTGCGGACGCGGCTGTAGTAGCCGAGTCCCTCCCAGAGTGCCAGCGCCTCCTGGAGGGGAGCAGCCGCCAGGTCCGCGACGGACGGGAAACGCTCCATCCAGCGTTCGAAGTACGGGATGACTGTCTCCACCCGCGTCTGCTGGAGCATGACCTCGGAGACCCAGACGGCATACGCGTCTGGATGGCCGCGCCAGGGGAGTTGACGGGCGTTGCGGGAGTACCAGTTTAATAGTTTTCGAGCCAGGGGGTTCACGGGTGCTGCCCGTTACGAATTAGAATTGAAAACCGCCGCGCGCTGGGACGATCTTGCAAGTGTAGTTGCGCACGAAGGCAAAGAGTTTGTCGTGCAGGTCACGCCAGCCGTCAGAGTCCTGGACGCGGCGGGCATTTTCGAGCGAGGTAGCCAGGATACCGACCTGGATTTGGGGATAGTCGCCGTAGACAGTGGCCCAGGCATCGGCGGGCTGGAGTCCCAGCCGCTGGAGGCCAGGGACGAACTCACCCAGGATGAACTCGAAGTAATCTTGTTCGTGGTCGGGAGCGATGTCCCAGGTCAGGAGTAATTTGACGGGATTATCCAACCAGGTTTATTCCTTTTGGTAGTTCAGCACAACAACCTTGGTCTCATCGGGCAGGGATGATTTACTGACCTTCAGGCTTGCGACGGACTCGGCGTCGTGCAGGCCCATTTCCTTCAGGAATTTGTCCAACCGATCGAGGGGCACTTTCGAGGCCTGGGTGTGGTAGTGCATGGGAATAACGATGTTGGGTTCGAGCAGGCTGACGACTTCGGCGGCCTTGGCAGCGTTTAGGCTCCCGCCGTCCCCCACCGGGACGAGTGCCACGTGCACCGTGCCGAGGGCTTCGATCTCGGCCTGGGTGGGGACGGAGCGCAGGTCGCCGAGGTGGGCAACGGTAATGCCCATGTAGTCGAATACGTACAGTGTGTTGCGCGGTTTTTCGGCGGCCTTCTTGCCGGCACCATCGGTCTGGACGCCTGTGATGAAAACGCCGCCAATCTCGAATTCTCCCGGGCCGTCAATTACATGGCTGGTGCCTTTGACCGCGCTGGTGAAGTTGTGCCCGAGCGCGTCGTGGCTGACGGTGACGATATCCGCCTTGAGTTTGAGCGGTTCATAGCCGACGGATTCGCTGTCGAATGGGTCGGTGACGACCGCGGCGAGGCCGCGCTCGGTCAGGCGGAAGCATGAATGTCCAAACCAGGTAATTTCCATGAAAGAACCTCCGGGCGCAATTATACCCGCGACCCAGAACAAATGAACAAAAAGCCCGGCCATCGTGAAGCCGGGCAATAACAGGCTACCATACTTATGGCTTGTATTCCTTCTGACTGACCTCGATATTCGCAGTTTTGAGAAAATTCATGGCATTCTCGTCCGTGCGATAGGCCACGCTGTAGACCAGCCGAACAATGCCGGCATTGATCAAAGCCTTGGTGCAGTTGATGCACGGCAGATGGGTCACATAGCAAGTAGCGCCTTTGGTGGAGACACCATGCAAGGCCGCCTGGATGATGGCATTCGTCTCGGCGTGGATGGTGCGGACGCAGTGCTCATCCACCATCAGGTGTCCGATTTCGTCGCAGTGCGGCTGGCCCATCGGCGAACCATTAAAGCCGGTGGTCAGGATGCGTTTGTCGAGCACCAGCACGCAGCCCACGAATGCCCGGTCACAGGTGGAGCGCTCCGAGACGGCGTAGGCGATCTTCATGAAATACGAGTCCCAGTCAGGGCGCATGAGTGCCTCCAAAAAAAATGATATCCTCCCGCAGGCTTGAAGCCTGCGGGAGGATTGGACTACATCCAGAAATTCGGCAGTACCAGTCGCAATACGACATCCGCGATCAGGCCGAGCATGAACCACATGCCAAAGGCGCGGTTGTTGACGAAGGCCTGCGGGGCAAAGTAGAGCGGCCAGCCACCCTGCCCCTCCGGGAAGCCCTCGGGGCGCGTCTCCGGTTTGGGCTTGAGGAACTGCGGATAGACTTGCAGGAATTTCGGCACAGCCAGGAAGACCAGCAGCATGACCGGCGTGAAATAACGGATTGCAATCAGGTACACCACCAGCAAGTAGGGTGCCACCATCATCACCAATACGGCAAAGCGGGCGGCCTTCTCGCCGATGACCACCGGCAGAGTGAAGATTTTTTTGGCTTTGTCTATGGAACGTTTATCAATGTGCTTGCCAAAGATGACCGTGGTCACGCCCAGCACGTAGGGCAGGCTGGCCAGGACCACATTCCAGACCCACTGTCCGGTCAGCACGTAGTAGCCGCCGCCGATCATCAGAGGTCCCCAGACGATGAGCACAGCCACCTCGCCCAGCGCCAGTCCCTTCATCGGCCAGGTGTAGAAGAGCACAAAGAGCATGCCCAGCCCAAGCAGCAGCCAGATGACAGGGTCGCCGTTATTTGTCAGGATGAGGAACAGGCCGCAGGTCAAGGCGAGCAGGCCGGTGACGGCG
Organism: Chloroflexota bacterium; assembly: GCA_040754355.1. Lineage (GTDB taxonomy): Bacteria > Chloroflexota > Anaerolineae > Anaerolineales > Villigracilaceae > UBA877. The sequence continues at coordinate 2,567 of JBFMCM010000248.1, forward strand.
AAATAGGTCAAGTGCTGGCGCTTGGTCAACAGGCCATGAGCCACAGGCTGAGGGCCGTACATCGTACGGAAGTAATTGTCTTTGTCCACGCCGCGCACATAGTCGGTGTAATCGTTGAAGATATTGTTGGCTGCATGAGCGAGGATCAGGCCCAAGGTCAGCACCAGCCAGGCCATCGGGTTCACCGAGTAACCATCGTGGAGAGCAAATAATCCGGCCAGGACCGCCGAGAGAAAAGTCATCACCAGCACAGCCGCGCGGCTGGCGATCAACCACTTCGAAATGACATCGAGCGCGTCCCATTCTTCTTTTGTGACATTCGGGATAACGGTAAGGGCTTTACGCCACATGGCGAAATTCATAAACTGATCTCCTTGTTCGTTTGAGTTTTCCGATTATACCAGCGCCAGTCCGGCCATCATCAATATAGCCGCAAGAATATAATAAAAAACCCATCAGGGGAGAAAACGAGGCGCAGATTGTTTCCATTTGTGCCAGAAGTTACAAAGGATTTTAATCACGTAAAACCGTGACTTACAATACTGGCGTATTTGAGCCGAAAATTACATACTAATGCCAGTAAAACGCAGCGCATCTGCCGTAATTATCCCGAATTCGGAGGTGTCCCTTGGAGATCACGTTAGCCCCGTTAGAATCGTCTGTAAGCAAGACCTTCTTCTCCAGTTTGTATGAGTTAAACAACGGCGAACGAATCCGGACTTGCCTGCAATGCGGCACTTGCAGCGGCATTTGTCCGTTTGGGTACATCATGAAGTTCCCGCCGGGGAAAATCGTCGGCGCGTTGCGGGCAGACATTTTTGACCAGGTGCTTAAAACCGACACCGTCTGGATGTGCGTGTCCTGCAATGCTTGTTCAGCCTTCTGCCCCTCGAACATCCCGATCACTGCTGCACTGATGACGCGCACGAAAGAGGAAATGCTGCTGGCAGGGAATATTCCGACCGAACTTCAAGCCGCATTGGAAAATACACAACGCTATGGCAATCCAATGGGGGAATCTCCCCGCAAGCGGGCGGATTGGACCCTCGGCCTGCAACCGGAAGTGAACCTCCTTGGGAAGACCCGACAGCCGGTGGACGTGTTGTGGTTCGTCGGTGATTACGCTTCCTTCCATTCGCGGATGCAATCAGCAACCAAGGCACTTGCCAAAGTGCTCAACGCGCTGGGGGTAAAGTTTGGCATCCTGGGACCGGAAGAGAACAGCGACGGCGATTCCCAACGCTTGGCAGGCGAACGCGGCCTGTTCGAGATGATGGCGCAAAAGAACGGCCAGATCTTCCGGCGTTATAAGTTCGATGAAATCATCACCACCGATCCCCATGCGTTCAATGCCCTGAAAAATGAATATCCGGCATTGGGGATCTCCTATCCGGTCAAACACTACACCCAGTTCCTTTTCGAACGAATCGAACAGATCAAGCCTCTCCTGAAGAAAGAAATCAAGGTCAGGGTGGCCTATCACGACCCATGTTATCTGGGCCGCGTCAATGGCATCTTCGACGAGCCGCGTGCCCTCTTGGAAGCCATCCCCGGCGTGGAACTGGTGGAAATGTCCCACCAGCGTCTCAACAGCCTGTGCTGCGGCGGGGGCGGCGGGGGCATGTGGCTGGACGGCTTCCAGTGGGAGAAAGCGCACACCCGCCTCTCCGAGTGGCGTGTACGGGAAGCCGTGGCCGCCAATGCGGAAATCCTGGCGGTGGGTTGTCCCTATGAGCCGCCGCGCTTCGAGGATGCTATCAAGACCATTCAGACTGCCAGCCAATTGAAGGTAAAAGAAATTGCCGAATTACTCGCCGAGGCAATGGACCTCTAGGAGGAGCACCAATGAAAATAGCAGTTCCCGTCAAATTCGTCCCGGACCTGGTGGAGGAACTCGCCATAGATCCGAGCGGTGCCGCGCTGGATACCACCTGGCTGCGGCTTATCATCAATGAATTCGATGACCATGCCGTCGAGCAGGCCATCCTCCTCAAGGAGCGAGGTGG
>JBFMCM010000249.1:0-2797 GCA_040754355.1 Chloroflexota bacterium
TCTCGCGGGACGATTTTATCAACCGCAAGGGCCACGCCGGGCCGTTCTACGCAACCCCCGGCGCCCAGATGATCGGCGAGTGGGAGTTCGATTATTCGATCATCGTGGGGCAGGATGAAATCCCGGCTTACCAGCAATCCTGGAATTTCGAGGCCCCCTTGTGCGCCGCCGGGACAGGCATCCACGCCGGTAACCTTCCGCCTTCCGGGTCGTTCGTCGAAGTCATGCCGGAGGAATTCGTGGTATCAGCGGTCAAACAGACTGACGATAGAAAAGGCTGGATCGTGCGCGGTTATAACATTACCGATAAGAAAATTAATGTGGGCCTCCGCCCGTGGCGTGCTTTCAAGAACGTCTGGCGCGTCAACCTGGCTGAGGAACGAATCGGTGTATTGAAACCCGATCGGGAAGGAGCAGTGACCATCCCGGTTCGAGGCCATGAAATCGCAACTGTGAAGTTCTGGGATTAACCAAAACCGGGGCGGTTCATCACCGCCCCGGAGTGTTTTCCAATCCAACTCCGTACATCTGGTCTGGTTGCAGGGTGTCCGGGAACCGTTCCCGCAGCGTCCGGCGCGCCTCGTAGCACAGATGGCAGGCATCCGCGTATTTCTCCTCGTGCGTCAGGGCGTACTCGGTCACCAGCGCCACGGGTCCGCCGGCGAGCAGCGGCCCGCAGATGGGATGCGCCTCGGCGTCGTACTTTTCGCAGAGTTCCTTCAGCGGGGTCTCGAAGACATTTCCGAGCGAAATTCCCTGGCAGATGTGCAGGTTGCCGAGCGGGTCGAGGTGGCAGCGTTCGGGTTCGCGCAGGTCTTCGTGCGGGCATTCGGTGAACAGGTCCCAGGTGCGGAGCGCGGCGCGCGGCACCAGTTTGCTCACGGCCCGGCCGCGGTACATCACCGCCGATCCGCCCTCCGGCAGTTGTCCCCGGCTGGAAGCGGCGTTCACGTCCTCGGGCTGGGCCACACAAATCTCCCCGATGGGAATGCCCAGTTCCTGCGCCGCAGCGACGGCATTCTTTGCCATGTTGGTCTGCTCGTCACTATAGTGATACAGGTCGCTGCTGATGGTCAGGTCTTCGAGCAGACCGGCAAACGGGCGCAGGAATTCGGTTGCGTCCTCGGGCGAGGTGGCCCAGTAGCCGTTCGAGACCACGCCGACGCGGAAGCCCATGCGCTGCGCTTCTTTTACTCCAGTGAGCAGCGTGGCATAGTACATAGACGGCTCGCCGCCCTCGAAGTAAAGCGTCTCGATTTCTGCCTCACGCGCTTGGGCGAGAATCTGGCGTATTTGTGGCAGCGTCAACGTACCGCTCTGCTGAGGACTCCCCCAGACAAAGCAGTGATCACATTCGAAGGTGCATTGGTATGTAAGGAGAATGTGAAGCCCGGAAAGTTTCATCGGAATTCAGCCCAAGAGCGTGCGAATCCGCTGGCGGAAGAGGTCCATGTCGAATGGCTTCGACCAAATGTCGTTTGCGCCGACGGCCTGCGCCTGGGCTTTTTCGATTTCACTGTTCATGGCAGTCAACATCACAATGGGAAAACTGGTACTAAGCGGCGGCTGGCGCAATTTATTGCATAGTTCGTAGCCGTTCATGTCCGGCATCATCACATCGAGGATGGCCAGGTCGGGTGGATTTTGCGTGACAATTTGAATTGCCTCTATCCCGCTGCGTGCTGAGACGACAGTAAAACCTTCCAGTTCGAGGATTTTGGTGATCAACAGCAGGTTGATATCGTTATCGTCAACGACAAGGATGCGGAAGGTCATGGGTTACCGCCGTTAAGATTACGTGTAGAATACACCATAAATGGGATAATCGTCAAGCCAATTAAAGTACACTCGGCTATAATCAATCCAAATTATGGAGGCTGCATGTCGAACGTCTTCGTGTCCCCTCACCCCCTCGTCGCCCACAAATTAACCCGCCTGCGCGACCGGAACACCGAGCCGAAGAAATTCCGCGAACTGGTGGGAGAGATAGCCGGTTTATTGGCTTACGAAGCCACCGCAGACCTGGCGACTGCCCCCCTGTCCATCGAAACGCCTCTCGCTCCTCTTACAGGAGTTCGGCTGGCAGAGAAGATCGGCCTTGTCCCCATCCTGCGCGCCGGGCTGGGGATGGTGGAAGGCATCTGGGGACTGATGCCCCAGGCGGAAGTCTGGCACATCGGGTTATACCGGGACGAGCAGACGCTCAAGCCGGTCGAATACTACAACAAACTGCCCATCGAGCCGACCGTCTCCGTCTGTCTCATTCTCGACCCGATGCTTGCCACCGGTGGTTCGGCCACGGCTGCCGTGGACGTGCTCAAGCGCTGGGGGGTGAAGAAAATCAAGTTCGTGGGCATCATCGGCGCGCCGGAGGGCATTGCCGCCATGCAAAAAGTCCATCCCGACGTTCCCATCCATCTGGCAGCCATTGACGATCACCTGAACGAACACGGTTACATCGTGCCGGGGCTTGGGGATGCAGGCGACCGTCAGTTTGGGACGGGGTAACCATCAATCCGGTAAGGTAATGAAGGGAAGAAAAAAGTGATTCTTTGGAAAATCATCTTTCTTGTCGCTGGGACAGTATTCCTGCTATTTGTTTCGCGCGCCTCCCTGCGCAACCCGCGTTCCCATGGTTTCTACCGTTTCTTCGCCTGGGAAACCATGTTGATCCTTTTCCTGCTCAACGTCACCTATTGGTTCGTGAACCCCTTCGCCTGGTATCAATGGATCGCCTGGGTTTTGCTGTTTCTCAGTATCGTGCCGGTCATCTGGGGCACGATACTGCTCTTGAAGC
>JBFMCM010000250.1:0-2925 GCA_040754355.1 Chloroflexota bacterium
GGGGCGAGACCGTGGACCGGGTTGCGTTCCCCCAGCCCGGCGCCCGTCTCGGCGTGATAGGCGCGGTAGAAGGCGCGCTGTTTCTTGAGATTGACGATCACCGCGGACATCAGGCGGGCGGTCAACTGGGCGGCTTCCTCCCGGAAACCGTAGGCCAGCAGCCCCTCGCCGATCAGGGCATTCCAGGGCAGGTGAACGGCCTGGCAAACGGAAGCGGACTGAAGGGCCTGCCCTGAGCGGCCGGGCTGAGCGTGTCGAAGCCCTGTTGAAGGGTCCGCGGACGAGGCGCAGGGGATGCCGAACGGACGCCCGAAACGGTCGGCGGCGAAGAGCGTCCGGTTCACCAATGTCCGGGCGCGATGGGTGGTCGGGATATCGGCCCACAGCGGCAGGAACAGGCCGACGTCCTCCAGGCTGAAGTCCATCACCAGCAGGCTGACCTTGTCGCGTTTCTCCAGCCCATCCACTCGAAGAGAGGTAATGTTGGTGAAGAGGCCGCGCGTGGTGGCCGTGGCGCGGCCGGGACCCCACTGGAAATCTAGGCGCTCGAAGTGCTCGACCTGCGCGGCTTTGGCGAGGCGGCCTTTGAGGCTGATCTCAGGGCGGCGGGTGGCTTCGCCCTTGAACTGGATTTGGACGAGCAGGCGGACAGGGTGCTCGAACGACTGGCGCACGCTGAGCGTCCCCGGACCGCTCTGGCTGGCGAGGAGTTTCCCGGCGGGGGAGCGGTGGCTGTCGCGGTCCCGGGTGCGGTAGAGGGCAACAGTGTCTTCCCAGCAGTCCTCGGCCAGGCCGCGCTGGTTTGCGGAAAGGGTTAAAAGGTCTTCGGCGGCACCTGACATGCCCAGGTCGGCGGCGATGCGCCCCAAGGCGTGGAAGTCCCGCGAGAGCACGGCTGCCAGGGCTGGGGATTCGGCGCAGGTGATGTCGCCGCCCTGACCGCCCTCCCAGGCCGAGAAGAGCGGGTGGTCTTCCAGGCCAGATTGCAAGGGATGGTCCCATTCGGGGAAACCGTCGCCGTCCCGGTCGTGGGCCGGGGCGAGCCACTGGTGCAGGAAATTATTCAATTTTCGAAAGACTTCGCGCAGGAATTTTCTATCGCCGGACCGGCGGGCGTAGTCCCAGGCCAGGCCGGCCAGCAGGGGCGGCGACTGCCAGCGGCCGCGCTGCCCGGCCAGGCCGGGCTTCCAGTCTATCGCGCCGTGCTTTGCCTGCGCGGCGAGGAAGTTGCGCACCAGGCCGGGGAGCAGTTCGGGCGCGCCGGGCAGGTTGGCGGTGAGATAACCGGCCTCCAGGGCGGGCTGCCCGTTCCAAAGATGACCATAATCGCTGCCATCGCCGTGCGAGGACCAGCCCTGGTCCGGCTGGCGGGCGAGGACGAAGGACGGGTGGGGCAGGTGGGCGCTGGGGCCGAAGAACATGCTGAAGCCGGTCTTCTGGCTGAGGGCGAAGGCCGCGTCCCAGTCCGGGTCGCCGGTGCGGACGTCCACCGTCTGGGCGGCGTTGACCAGTTCGATGCGCAGGCGTTCGGCCTCCCAGGGACGCGCCGCCGTGCGGCGGGTGTGCTCGAACGAGTCTTCCGCGCTGCTCAGGGCGGCCTGGACCCAGGCGAGTGTCCGCTCACCGCCGGAGGCGAGCGCCAGGTCGAGGGTCAGGGAGGGGTACGGGCCGGGCCCGGGCTGGGGACCGCCGGTCAGGAAGAGCACAGGATGCAGGTCCGCGCTGCGCCCGGCCAGCACATGGACGGACTGCATTGGAAGTGTCGCCAGCGGCTGCCCGGAGAGGGGCACGAGTTGTCCGCACAGTTCGAGCAGCAGGGAAAGCGGTTCGCCGGTGCGGTTGGCGAGGCGCAGGCGCCCGGCAGCGGTGTGCGAGTCGGGGATCCAGTATTCGCAGGTGATTTCGAGGCCGGGGAAGGGGGCAAAGGTCAGCAGGAGGAAGTTGGGGGCGAACTGGCGCAGGGTGGGCGGGGCGTGGAAGAGGGCCGGGTCGGAAACGGTCTGCCCGCCGAGGTGGAAGCGCGGGAAGATGCGCATGGCGCGGGCGCGCAAGCCGAAGGTGGTGCGCAGGCCGAGGGCGGGCGGGTCGCCGCCGCCGATTTCGAGTTCCCAGATGTGGTCGTTGGCGTAGTCGGGGGTGCACAGGCGGAAGTCCGCCGCCAGGGTCAGGGCGAGGGGGTCGCCGGGGCCGAGGGTCCAGTCGCGCATGGATGAAGTATACGGGGGTTTGGGCGGGAGGTCAAAGGGTTTTGTGCTAGAATTGTAAAACATTCGGTTACTTAATCCAGCCGCAGATGAACGCGGATGAACACCGATTTCGAGGATAAAACGGTAAGATCTGTGTTTATCTGTGTTCATCCGTGGCTTTTTACAGGTTATCGAATATCCCCAATTTGATTTATGACGGTGAGGTATTATGTCCATCCCCGAAGACCCGCCCGATAAATTCAAGCGCATCCTGAAGTCGGAGGCCGATACGCAAGCCGAGCCGCCCACTGAAGATAAGACACCCGTGCATGGCCTGCGCCGCCCGGCGCTCGACCAGGATAACATGCCCCTGCCGCGCCAGGTGGAGGAGATAGACATGGGCGCCACGCGCGTCACCCCGGCGGCCTACGACCACACGCCTGCCCCGACCGTCCGCCGGCCCAAGTCTGGGACCACGCGCCGCGCCTCCGCTCGGAAGCGCCCGAAAGGGAATGGGGGACGGCGGGCGCTGGGCTGTCTCCTGCGCGGGCTGGTCGTCAGCCTGTTCGTGGTCGTGGCGCTGGCCGTGATCCTGGTGGCTGCGGCCATTTATACCTACTACGATATCGCCCGTGAACTCCCGCCGGTGGACGACCTGCGCGACCGCGCCGCCCAGTTCGAGACGACCCGCATCCTCGACCGGAACGGCGACCTGCTCTACGAGATCAACGACCCCAGC
>JBFMCM010000251.1:0-2663 GCA_040754355.1 Chloroflexota bacterium
TGAACTCTGCGTCCACTTGAGCATCGGCGTCGCCAGCCTCCACCCCGACGTCCACAACCTGAACGAACTCATCAACCGCGCCGACCAGGCCATGTACAAGGCCAAGGGCATGGGGGGAGACAAGTTCGTCGTCTATTAGCCCCGGAAAAAGGGAGCAGGTGCAAGGTCCGGGCAGGTGCGCAACCCGGACCTGTTCATCAGCGGGCTATTTTCTCAAGTCCGCCAGCCGTTCTTCCACGGCCTGGACCTCGAGCCTGAGTTCCGCCAAATAGGCCTCCAAAGCCTCTGTCTGTTCGGCTTTGGTCTGGAAGCGGCGATGGAAGTGACCCTCTCCGCAGCAATCACAGCCGCAGGAGCAACCCTCCCCGCATTCGCAGTTCCCATGCTTGCATTCACAGGTTTCTTCGGACATGTTATTTTCCTTTCTCTAACGTTTCGTGCGAATTCGTGTCATTCGATGCGAAGAGCCTTTTCTTCAGCCAGAATGCCACGTTGACCAACCCGATCATCACCGGCACTTCCACCAGCGGGCCGATGACGGCGGCAAAAGCCTGCCCGGAGGAAATGCCAAAGACGGCCACCGCCACGGCAATCGCCAGTTCGAAATTGTTGCTGGCGGCGGTGAAAGATAATGTTGTCGTTTTGCCGTAGTCCGCACCGACGGCTTTTCCCATCAGAAAACTGACCAGGAACATGACCACGAAATAAATGAGCAGCGGCACGGCGATGCGCGCCACATCCATTGGTAATTCCACAATGTATTCGCCTTTGAGCGAGAACATGACCACAATGGTGAAGAGCAGCGCCGCCAGCGTCATCGGGCTGATCTTCGGGATGAATTTACCGTGATACCAGTCCTTGCCCTTGACTCTCACCAGGATGAGCCGCGTGAAGAACCCGGCCAGGAATGGGATGCCCAGATAGATGAATACCGATTTGGCAATCTCGCCGATGGTGATATGCACCACCTCGCCCTCCAGCCCGAACCAGGTTGGCAGGACGGTGATGAAAACGTAGGCATAGACGCTGTAGAACAACACCTGGAAGACGCTGTTGAAGGCCACCAGCCCGGCGGCGTATTCCGTATCGCCTTTCGCCAGTTCGTTCCAGACGATGACCATGGCGATGCAGCGCGCCAGCCCGATCAGGATGAGCCCCGCCATATACTCCGGGTAGCCGCGCAAGAAAATGATTGCCAATGCGAACATCAGCACCGGGCCGATGACCCAATTCTGCAGCAGCGACAGGCCAAGCACCTTCCAGTTGCGGAACACATCGCCCAATTCCTCATAGCGGACTTTCGCCAGCGGCGGGTACATCATCAGGATCAGGCCGATGGCGATGGGGATGTTGGTCGTCCCGACCGAGACGAGTTCGTTGAACCGGGCGACCTGGTAGGTGAAGAAGTAGCCGATTCCCACCCCGAGGGCCATCGCCAGGATGATCCACAGGGTCAGGAAACGGTCGAGGAAAGAGAGTCGTTGTGTAGTGCTGGTTTGTTTCATTCTGTCTCCGGTGATTGTGTAGTGTTTGCGTTCTTCCATCCTTATGTGGCGCAAGTCTCTGACTTGCGGATTGGAGCAATCAAGGATTTTCCCTACACGTAATTTCAACATACAAGTATGGCCATTCCTGCCAATCTTTGACAAGCCCGGCTTTGACGGGATTGTTCAGGATGTATGAAATGATGTTCTCGAACTCATGATGATTGCGTACAACATGGTCATAACTCTCGTGCTGCCAGAATGGGCCTCTTCCTCCAACCAACTTGCGACAGGCATGGCCCGTTCTTCCTTTTAGCAATTTCATCGCGTGGCTGAGCGCCGTGTAGTGTTGGCCTTCTTTCAGCGGAGCCGGTTCAGGAGTATCCTGCAAGTCAATCAACAGATGAACATGATTGGGCATGATACAGTAAGCAATCAGGTGGTAGGTTCCAGGGTGCAAGGCGTGGATTTCGTCTCGTACGATCTTGGCTACCGGCTCATCTGCCAGCCAGCATATTCCTTCGCTGGTCGCCAGCAAGTCATCGTAGCGGGTGAACATCTTTTTGAACGTCTTGTACTTTTCTTCCGCCAGCGCTTTGCCCTGAAACTCTTGCTTCAACCTCTGTTCTGCCTCTTCGCGCTCGCGTCTCAGCGTTTCGATCGTCTCCTGCGACAAAGACCCCTCTAGCCGAAAAGTGACAAAGTACATCGCGTTGGCTGGATGCCAGTGAGGCAAACGACGGTAGAAAAGGTCAGTTTCCATAGCAAAATCCCTTTGAAAATTGGTGATTAGCTCCATGGTGGTGCAAGTCTCCGACTTGCGGGGCAAATCAGAGATTTGCCCCACGCAGCAGCGGAACAATCTCCCGTTCGATGGCATCGCGCACCTTGCGAAAAACCCTCATATCATCCATTTTGACCGGGTCGGGGAAACTATGATGGACGCGCCTGCCTTTCCCCAGCCAGACTGGACACTCCTCCGCGGCCGAATCGCAAACGGTCACCACAAGATCGAAGTCCACACCGCGGAATTCGTCAGCCAGTTTCGAGCGGCCTTCGTGCTGGATACCGATCTCTTCGAGCGCAGCCAGCGCCTTTGGGTGGACGTACCCGGCCGGTTTCGTCCCCGCTGAGACAGCCTCCCAGGTCCCGCCCATTCGGGCATTGACGATGGCCTCG
>JBFMCM010000252.1:0-3928 GCA_040754355.1 Chloroflexota bacterium
CCAACAATATAAGTGGAGACCCTATGCCCCTCGTGGTTGACTCAACTGGAAATGACCTGACTTACAAACTGATCGGTCTGGCAATGGAGGTTCACAACGAACTTGGTCATGGCTTCAAAGAGGAAGTGTATGAGAAAGCCATGGAAGTCAAACTCAACTATGCAGGGATTGAGCCGAACCGCCAATACGAAGTCTTTGTTGATTTCGAAGGCGAACGAGTCGCAACCTTCTATTTGGATCTATTTCCGAACCAACAGGTGGTTGTGGAAATCAAGGCATTCAGTCATCAACTGACCAATGACGAACTGGCGCAGGTCATCAATTATCTGAAAGCCACAGGCGCGCCCGTGGCGCTATTGTTCAACTTTGGGCGCAGAAGGCTGGAATATCGGCGCGTCTTCCCCGGCAAGGACGTGAAGCCTGTCCAACGCATCGGACGGGATAACGCGATCAAGAAGTAAAGACCATCCACGAATAAAACCACGAATACTCGAATGGGTGTCGGCATATTCGTGCATTCGTGAAAATATTCGTGGATGGTTTACACGGAGACAACCATGAAACAAATTCCAGAAAATCCGGATCGTGAAGAACGCATCGCCAATGAAGTCACTGTGGATGCCTATGGCAGTGAAGAAGTCATGGTCGGCTGGCTGACCTATCTTCAAGATAATCTCGCCTGTCCCTTCGAGGCAGAATGTATCGAGGAAGTGAAAATCTCCCCCCTTCGCAAAGGCGAGAAAGTCACTGTTCTCGAACTTGTGGATGCAGACGAAAACCTCGGCGGCGACTTCTTCGTTCTCATCGAGTTGAGCGGACGAAAAATGGGTGTTCCGCTTGCACAGTTGAAACCATTGAAAAGTTCCAAAGAAACCAAACAAGCCGTCGAAGACTGGCAATACTGGAAAGCAAGAGGCTATCTGTTCTAAACTGATAACTGATCAACGGAGTCCCATGCCCCCCTATCCTCCCGAACCCTTCCGCATCAAAATGGTCGAACCCATCCGCCTCATCCCGCCCGAGGCGCGCGAAGCCGCGCTCAAAGCGGCTGGCTACAACTTGTTCGCGGTCAAGGCCGAAGACATCTTCATTGACCTGCTGACCGATTCCGGCACCGGGGCAATGAGCGACCGGCAGTGGGCTGCCATCATGCAAGGCGACGAATCCTACGCCGGGGCGCGTTCCTACTTCCGCCTAGCCGAGGCCGTGGACGACATCTTCGGCTTCGGGCATTTCGTCCCGGCACACCAGGGACGCGCCGCAGAGAACATCCTCAGCGCGGTGCTGGTCAGGCCCGGGCAGTACGTGCCCTCGAATATGCACTTCGACACCACGGACGCCAACATCCGCGCCCGCGGCGGGCATCCCACCAACCTGGTGATTGATGAAGCCTTCGATCCGGCCAATCCGCATCCCTTCAAGGGGAACATGGACCTCGCCAAGCTCAAGGCCTTCATCGAAAAAACCGGCGTCCAGAACATCCCCTTCGGGATGCTGACCGTCACCAACAACGCCGGGGGCGGGCAGCCGGTCTCGATGGAAAATATCAAAGCCGTCGCTGAGACGTACCATGCCTACGGCATCCCCTTCTACCTGGATGCTGCCCGTTATGCAGAAAATTGCTACTTCATCAAACTGCGCGAGAAAGGTTACGAGAAAAAGTCCACGCTGGAGATCGCCCGCGAGATGTTCTCGCTGACGGATGGCTTCTGCATGTCTGCCAAGAAGGATGCCATCGTCAACATCGGCGGTCTGCTGGCCACCCGCGACGAAAAGGTGCTCCAAGCCATCAAGAACGAACTCATCCTGCGCGAAGGCTTCCCCACCTACGGTGGGCTGGCCGGCCGCGACTTGGACGCCATGGCCGTTGGCCTCTACGAGGGCCTCGACGAGGCCTACCTGGCCTACCGCCTGAACCAGACCGCCGACCTGGCTGCCCGCATCCAGGAGGCCGGACTCCCCATCGTGGAGCCTCCGGGCGGGCACGCCGTCTACGTGGATGCCGGGCATGCCCTGGCGCACATCCCGCACGGCGAATTCCCCGGCCAGTCGCTGACGGTGGAACTATACCGGGAGGGCGGCATCCGCGGCTGTGAGATCGGCTCGGTCATGTTCTCTCACCCGGACCCGGAAAGCGGCGAAATGGTCTACCCGAAACTGGAACTCGTCCGGCTGGCCATCCCGCGGCGGGTCTACACCCAGAGCCACATGGACTACGTGGCCGAGACCCTGGGCAGGATTGCCCAACGCACCGCCTCCCTGCGCGGCTACATGTTCACCTACGCGCCGGAATTGCTCAGGCATTTCACGGCCAGGTTTGCACCCCTTTAACCACAAAGGACACCAAGAGCACAAAGGGGTTTCCTTTGTGTTTCTTCGTGTCCTTCGTGTCCTTTGTGTTAAGGTGTTTGCTCTTCTGCCTTGCGCATCGCCTGGAAGGCGGCAATCGCCACTTCGAGCATCTTCTCGTCCGGCTGGCGCGTGGTCAGCGATTGCAGGGCCAGGTTGGGCCTGACGATGAATTTGACGATGGCCGAATTGAGGTGGTTCGCCGTCCAGCGGATGTACTCGTAGGCCATCCCGGCGATGACCGGGATCATCACCACCCGGCTGATGAAACGCCACGCCAGCGGCAGCGGACCCAGCAGGGAAAAGACGATCAGGGAAAGCACCATCAGGGTCAGCAGGAAAGCCGTCCCGCAGCGGGCGTGGGAGATGGGGAAGGTCGAAACGGCGGTAGGATTCAGGTCCGCGCCCGCTTCGTAGGCGTTGATGGTCTTGTGTTCCGCGCCGTGGTATCCAAAGACGCGACGCACATCGGGCATGAATCCGATTCCCCAAATGTAGGCGATCAGGAACAGCAGGCGGACGATGCCTTCCAGCAGGTTGCTCCACCAGGCGTTCCAGTGCAGGTAGCGCTCGGTCAGCCAACCGACCCCCGCCGGGGCCAGGAAGAAGATGCCGATGGCGACCACGAAGGTCAGGCCGAGGGTAATGTAGAGGGTCGGTCCTTCGATTTTTTCGTCTTCGCCGGTCTGCAAGTTGGCGGCTTCGGTCAGGGCGCGCAGGCCCAGGCCGATGGCGTCCCAGAGCAGGATCAGGCCGCGCAGGAAGGGGATCTTCGCCAGTTTCGATTGGTAGATGCCTGCCAGCGGAATGTTCGTGATGACGACGGAGCCGTCTGGGGCGCGGTTGGCCATGGCGCAGGCTTTGCGCCCGCGCATCAGCACGCCTTCGATGACGGCCTGTCCGCCGTAGGAAATCAGTCTATCTTCCATGAGGTTTGTATCTTTCCAAAACTGCTCTCGCCGCCGTCCCTTCGACAGGGTTTCGACAGGCTCAACCTGCCAGCTCAAGGCAAGCCCCGGCGGCGGGACGCCGCCTTGAACAGAATTTTAATTCGAGACCCCGGCGTCTTCGAGACGCCGGGGGTATGTTTTCATCCGGTTCCCAAATTCAAGAAAAAGTGCACCAGCGCTTCGATGCCCCTGTACCAGGTGGGCAGGTGCAGTTTCTCGTTCGGGGCGTGGAAGTTGTCGTCCGGCAGGGCAAAGCCGCCGATGACCGATTCGACCGAGAGCAGTTGCTGCATGGTCCCCACCACCGGGATGGAGCCGCCCTCGCGCTTGAAATAGGGACGGCTTCCCCAGACTGTTTCCAGCGCGTCGGCAAAGGCGCGCACGCCGGCGTTCTCTCGGTCCGAAATGGACGGTTCGCCGCCGTGCATCTCGACCAGTTCCCAGGAGATGTCCTTGGGGGCATTCTGTTCCAGGTAGCGGCGCATCTGCTGGTAGACATCCTTCGGCTCCTGGTCGGGGACCAGGCGGCAGGAGATCTTTGCCATGGCGGTGGCCGGGATGACGGTCTTGGACCCCTGGCCGGTGAAACCAGCCAGCAGGCCGTTCACGTCCAGGGTGGGGCGAGCGCC
>JBFMCM010000253.1:0-2151 GCA_040754355.1 Chloroflexota bacterium
CGCCACGATCCTGGCCGGAATCGTAGGGCTGGTCATCGTTTTTGGAGTGGTGCTTGGCGTGGCGTACACCCGCAAGCGGACGATGAACCGTAGACCATAGACCATTGTCTCCCGTCCATCGTCCACCGTTTTCCCTATGCATATTCATTTCCTCGACCCCTACCGGCCGCGCCTCAGCCCGGTCCACGCCTTCGACCCGCGGGTGAAATTCGTGCTGACCCTGGCCTACATCCTGACCGCCGCGCTGGCGCCCATCGCGGCCTGGCCGGTCTACATCCTGCTGCTGGCGATTGCCCTGGCGGTGGAGATTCTCTCCGGCCTGGGAATCGGATATGTGCTGAAACGCGCCAGCCTGGCCCTGCCGTTCGTGCTGGCGGCGATCCCGCTTATCTTTACCTACGGGCAGAGCGTTCTTTTCTCCTTTTCGATAAGCACCCTCACCTTCACCGGCTATTCCGAAGGTCTGGTCCGCTTTGCCAGCGTGGCACTGAAATCCTGGCTCTCGGTCCAGGCGGCCATACTGCTGGCAGCCTCTACGCCGTTCCCCGACCTGTTACAAGCCATGCGGGCGGTGGGCATCCCACGCCTGTTGGTGGCAATGTTCGGGCTGATGTGGCGCTACCTGTTCGTGCTGGCCGACGAGGCGCTGCGTCTGCTGCGCGCCCGGGCGGCGCGCTCCGGTCAGGATACAAAAGCAGGCCAACGGTCCGGGGGGAGCATGGCCTGGCGGGCGCGCGTGGCCGGGGGGATGACCGGCAGTCTCTTCCTGCGGGCCTTCGAGCGCTCCGACAGGATCTACATGGCGATGACCGCGCGCGGCTATGACGGCGAAATCCGCGCCCTGCCCCTGCCGCCCGTCAAACCATCCGCCTGGCTGGCGCTGGGCTTCGGGCTGAGTCTGTTCCTGCTATTACTCCTGCTCGGCATCCTTTTCCAAGGTTGATATGCACCATTCCATCGAAGTTGACCGGCTTTCCTTTTCCTACCCCGACGGCCACCCGGCCCTGCGGGAGGTTTCCCTGCACATCGCTCCCGGAGAAAAGGTGGCGCTGGTGGGGCCGAACGGGGCGGGCAAATCCACCCTCATCCTGCACCTGAACGGCATCCTGAGCGGGGAGGGGAGCGTGCGCGTCTGCGGCCTGCCGGTGGAGCAGAAGAATTTGGGACGCGTGCGCGCCGCGGTGGGACTGGTGTTCCAGAATCCGGACGACCAGTTGTTCTCTCCGACGGTGTTCGACGATGTGGCCTTCGGCCCAATCTACCAGGGACTTGCAAGCGAGGATGTGGAGCGGCGCGTGACCTCAACCCTGGCCGCCGTGCAGATGGACGGCTACGCCCGGCGCGTCTCGCATCACCTGAGTGCGGGAGAGAAGAAGCGCATCGCCATCGCCACTGTTCTTTCCATGAATCCCGAGGTGCTGGTGCTGGACGAGCCGACCGCCGGACTCGACCCGCGCGCCCGACGCGGGCTTATTCGCTTGTTGCGCGACCTGCCGATGACCCTGCTGGTCTCCAGCCACGACCTGGCCATGGTGCGCGAACTTCTGCCGCGCATGGTCATCATGGACGAGGGGCGCATCGTGGCCGATGGGCCAACTGAAGGTTTGATGGAGGATGTGAAATTACTGGAAGCGCATGGGTTGGAAGCGCCATAAAAAAACGAAGGCAAAAAAAAGAGTCTCCTCGCGGGGACTCTTTTTTGCTTTTTGTTTTTTGTATTTTTACAATCCCGCCGCTTTCTTCAGCGCCGCTGCCTTGTCTGTGTTTTCCCATGGAAACTCTATATCATCGCGGCCAAAATGCCCGTACGCGGCCGTCTTGCGGTAGATGGGGCGGCGCAGGTCCAGGTCGCGGATGATGGCGCCCGGGCGCAGGTCGAAGTGCTCGAGGATGAGTTGGCTGATCTTGGCGTCTTCGATTTTCCCGGTCCCGAACGTCTCGACGTTGACCGAAAGCGGGTGCGCCACACCGATGGCGTACGCCACCTGGATCTCGACCCGGTCGGCCAGCCCCGCGGCAACGACGTTCTTGGCTGCCCAGCGGGCTGCGTAGGCTGCCGAACGGTCCACTTTCGTCGGGTCCTTGCCGGAGAAACAGCCGCCGCCGTGACGTCCCATGCCGCCGTAGGTATCCACGATAATCTTGCGCCCG
>JBFMCM010000254.1:0-2106 GCA_040754355.1 Chloroflexota bacterium
TGCCGGTCAGGTCTTCGAGCATCACCCAGGCCATCATCTTGCCGGTCTTGGTTTGATGCGGGCGGATGCCGCTGACCATGCCGGCGACGCGGGTCTTCTCTTCGTGGTTGGCTTCGCCTAGTGTATTGGCAAAGTGCGTGACGATGCGGCGGATTTCATCCATGTAAGCAGCCAGTGGATGCTCGGACATGTACATGCCGATCAGTTCGCGTTCCCAGTTGAGTTTCTCGCGCCTATCGGCCTCGGGGACGAGCGGCAGGTGGATGGTCTCGACGACGCCGGTGTGCGCCCCGAAGAGCGACATCTGCCCGGCCTGTTCAGCGCGGAAATGCGAAGCGCTGACCGAGACGATCTGGTCGAGGCCTTCCAGCATGGCAGCCCGCGGCCCGAACTTATCCAGCGCGCCGACCTTGATGAGGCACTCCAGGGCGCGCTTGCCGACGGCGCGCAGGTCCACGCGGCGGGCGAAGTCGTCCAGGTTGGGGAATGCGCAGTCCTTTTGGCGCGCTTTGACGATCAATTCGGCCGAGGCTTGCCCGACGTTTTTGATGGCTCCCAGCCCGAAGCGGATGGCAGTCCCTGCGGCTTTGCTTCCTTCGGAAGCGCCGCTCAGGGCCGGATTGTCCTCGATAACGAAATTCCACTCGCTTTTTTCCACATCCGGCGGCAGGACTTCCACACCCATCTGGCGGGCGTCGTTGACGTACAGCGCCACCTTCTCCGTCTCGTGCTTGGAGACGGTCAGCAGGGCGGTCATGTACTCGGCCGGGTAGTGCAGTTTCAGGTAGCCGGTCTGGACGGCCAGGAAGCCGTAGTCGGCGGCATGGGATTTGTTGAAGCCGTAGCGGGCGAACTCCTCCCAGTCGGTGAAGATGGCTTCAGCCGTCTCGCGCGACATGCCGCGGGCAACCGCGCCTTCCACGAACTTGGCGTGGTGTTTGACGATCTCCTTGGCCTTTTTCTTCGAGATGGCAGAGCGCAGGTCGTCGGACTCGGAGCCCGTGTACCCGGCCAGTTCCACCGCGGCGCGCATGATCTGTTCCTGGTAGATGGGGATGCCGAAGGTGTCGCGGAAGATGGGCTCCAGCGCCGGATGGCGGTATTCGGCTTTGCCTTCACCATGCATGCGGGCGATGTAGTCGGGGATGAACTCCATCGGACCGGGGCGGAAGAGCGCCACCATGGCGATGACGTGCTCCAGCGAGGTGGGTTTCATCTGCACCAGCCACTTCGTCATGCCCGAACCTTCCAATTGGAAGACGCCCAGGGTGTTGCCGTTGCCCAGGAACTTGAAGGTCTCGGGGTCGTCGGTGGGGATGTTGAGCAGGCTGTAATCCACGCCGTGCCGTTCGCGGATCAGGGCGCAGGCTTTTGCCATGATGGTCAGGGTAGCCAGGCCGAGGAAGTCCACCTTGAGCATCTTGAGTTTTTCGAGGATGCCCATTTCGAACTGGGTGATAGTCTTGATGGGCGTGTCTTCGGCGCTGCTGGTCGGGCGGGCGAGCGGCAGATATTCGATCAGCGGCTGGTCCGAGATGACCACCCCGGCGGCGTGCGTCCCGGCGTTGCGGACCACGCCCTCCATTTTCGTGGCGGTGTCAATCAACTCATGGAGGTGCGCCTCGGAGTTGTAGGCAGCCTTCAGGTCCGGCACCTGCTCGAGGGCTTCGGCCAGGGTGACCGGTTTGCCGGGGATGTTGGGGACGAGTTTGGCAATGCGGTCCACTTCGGGCAGGGGGATGTCCATCACGCGCGCCACGTCGCGCAGGGCGGCGCGCGCCCCCATCGTCCCAAAGGTGATGATCTGCGCCACCTTGTCCTGGCCGTATTTCTGGACGGCGTAATCCAGCATTTCGGCGCGGCGGTCGTCGGGGAAGTCCAGGTCAATGTCGGGCATCGAGATGCGCCCCGGGTTCAGGAAACGCTCGAAGAGCAGGTCGTGCTGGAGCGGGTCAATCAGGGTCACGAAGAGCGTGTAGGCGACGATGGAACCGGCTCCCGATCCGCGCGTGTTATACCAGATGCCCCTCTCGCCTGCGTACCGGCACAAGTCCCAGACGATGAGGAAGTAATCGTCGAAGCCCATGCGGTGGATGACGCCCAGTT
>JBFMCM010000255.1:0-4557 GCA_040754355.1 Chloroflexota bacterium
CACCGAAATTTGGAAATCTGTACCGCCTGCGCGCGCCGCATGGAAAAAGCCCTCGCGCTGTATCGTGGCGCGTTTCTCGAAGGCTTTTTCATAAATGAAGCCGACACCTTTCAGGATTGGATCGTCGTACGGCGAGAGCGCCTCCACCAGCGGGCAGTGGATGCCCTGCACGCGCTCATCGCCCACTTCAAACGGCGCGGCGAAATCAAACCCGCCATCGCGCACGCGCAGCGGCTCGCCGCGCTCGACCCGTGGCGGGAGGAGGCGCACGCCGCGCTGATCGAACTGCTCGCGCTGGACGGCCAGCGCAGCGCAGCGCTCAAACAATATGAAACCTGCCGCGCCGTGTTGATGAAAGAACTCGGCGTCGAGCCGCAGGAGGAAACCGTCCGTTTGTACGAAGCCGTTCGAAGCGGGAGCCTGCCCGAGGTTCAGGAAAGAAGCGGGCGCGTGAATCTGCCCGTCGAGGTCACGTCGTTCATCGGGCGCGAATCCGAACTCGCGCAAATCGCTGATCTCCTGCAACGCCGCGACGCGCGTCTCGTCACGCTCGTGGGGATGGGCGGCGCGGGCAAGACCCGTCTCGCCCTGCAAGCCGCGCGCGAATCGCGCTTCGCATTTTCCGACGGAGTCTTCTGGGTCGCGCTCGGGGGGCTCGATCACGCCAGCGCGCTGCCGCAAGCCATTGCCGAGTCGCTCGGGTTTGCGTTTGCGTCCAGCGGCGCGCCGCGCGCCCAACTGTTGAATTACCTGCGCCAGAAAAATCTTTTGCTCGTCTTCGATAATTACGAACACCTGCTCGACGGCGCGGAACTCGCGGCGGAGATTTTGCAGACCTGCCCGAACGTGACCGCGCTGGCGACCTCGCGCGAGCCATTGCGGATGCAGATGGAGTGGACGCTGGAAGTGGGCGGGTTCGGCGCGTCTCTTCCGGCGGGTGAAGCGGATTCTGCTTCGGCGGCGGTGGATGACTCCCTGAGGCTTTTCGAAGCGCGCGCCAAACAAACGCAGGCAAGTTTCGCGCTGGCGGGTGACGCATTGCCGCACGTCCGCGAGTTGTGCCAGATTCTCGGCGGGCTTCCGCTGGGAATCGAACTCGCCGCCGGGTCCATCCGCCAGTTCACGCCGAGCCAGATATGCGAACACATTCGGCAGAGTTTGGGATTCCTCTCCACCGACTTGCGCGACGTGCCAGACCGTCACCGCAGTTTGCGGGCGGTTTTCGATCACTCGTGGAAGTTGCTGACGGAAGAGGAACAAGCCGCGCTGGGCGCGCTCGCCATCTTCCGCGGCGGATTCACCGATGAGGCGGCGAATCACGTTGCGAACGCGCAGCCGCAGACTCTCGCCGCGCTGGCGAAGAAGATGCTGCTGCAGCGCGACGCGAACGGACATTACGACATGCACGAACTCATCCGCCAGTTTGCGCTGGAAACGCTCGCAGAACGGGACACGCTCGCGGAACGTCACAGCGGATATTATCTGCATTGGCTGGCGCAGAACGAACGCCCCTTGCGAGTGGCGGATGTGGAGGTCTTACGCGCCGTCTCGCTGGAGATGGGCAACGTCCGTGCCGCGTGGGATTGGTCATGCCAGAACCTGCGCGTGGAGTGGATGGATGAATCCAGCGAAGCGTTGATGCAGTTCTACGATGCGCGCAGTTTGTTCGTGGAGGCGGAAGACGCTTTCCGAAAGTCGCTTGAGGAGTTGGAAAAGGCTGGGGTCGGGCAAGAAAGCGCGCGGGCGGGAGAGAGGCAGGCGCATGCAAAAATGCTCGGCTACGCGGGCTGGGCGCTGCAGCGTCAGGGAAATGTGGATGAGGCGCGGCGCCAGGTCGAGTCGTGTTTTCACATCATCAAAGAATTGAACGATTCGTATTTGATGCGGGTCTGGCAGAGGCGGCTGGGGTACGTCTGCTACATGCAAGCGGAGCATGAACTCGCGGAACGGCTGGCGCGGGCGGCGTTGGAGTCGGCGCGTATCGCCG
Organism: Chloroflexota bacterium; assembly: GCA_040754355.1. GTDB lineage: Bacteria > Chloroflexota > Anaerolineae > Anaerolineales > Villigracilaceae > UBA877. The sequence goes on from JBFMCM010000255.1 coordinate 1,988, forward strand.
ACGATGAGTTGGACATGCAGGACTGCCTGAGCAATTTGACGTTAATCGCCAACCAGTCGGGTCAACGCGCCAAAGCGGTTGAGTTTGCGACGGAGCAGGTGGCGATTGCGCGGCGGGTCAGCCCCATCAGTCTGGCGTTTGCGTTGAACAATCTGGGGCTGGCTCATTATTATCAAGGCGTAAATGTCGAGGCGCGCAAATATTTCGTAGAAGCGGCTGAACTTTGCAGGAAAATCGAAAATCGCCACGCACTGGCGCTGGCGTTGAACAATTTAGGAATCATCGAAAAGATGGAGGGGAACTTCGAGCGGGCGATTGATTATTTTCAACAGGCGCTGGCGATTCAAAAGGACATCGGCGGACGTTTGGGTATCGCTTCCAACTTGAGCAATGTGGGAAGCACGCTCGACGCCCAAGAGGATTTTACACAGGCGCGGACGTTTCATCTGGAAGCGCTCGCCATCCTGCGTGAGATATCGCACCGTTGGGGCGTTACGCTGGTGTTGAACAGCCTGGCGAACAATTCCATTTCGTTGAAGGATTACGACGCCGCGAAGAATTACCTGCGCGAGAGTCTGCCACTTTCGCTGGAGGTCGCTTCTCCGCCGCTGACTCTCAACGGGCTGATTCAGGCGGCGGAACTTTTGCGCTTGGAGGGCGACTCTGTGCGCGCGTTGGAACTAGCGGCGTACGCGCGGACGTATCCCGAACTGGACGCGGAGAATGTGGAGTTGTTGGAAGCGTTGTGGGGCAGGTTGAAGAGAAAACTGTCCGCTAAAAAGATGGAAGAGGCGGCGAAGTCCGCCGCGCAGGAGGCGCGTCCGCTGCAGGAGGTGGTGAACGACGCATTGCAGGGTATGTGAGGAATGATTCGCGGCAGCATGAGCGCGGACTCGATGCGAAGGATCGAGACGGACGCCAGCCAGTGGATAAGCGTAGAGACGTTGGAAAGACAGATCATGAATCGTCTTGCTGGATATGTAGAAATATACTAATTTATATCTTTAATACCCATATAAGATTTCAGACATGTTATACTTGCCCAGATATCATTGTTTTCATTTCTTCACCGGAGGGAACGAATGAAACATTTTTTTGTCATTGCTATCCTGGTGGCAGCCGCCACTTTGCTGGTTCATGCCGGCCTAAATAGTATCGGCTTGCTGCCTGAACAGGCCAGCGTCCAGGCGATCACCATTGATAGACTGCTGGATGTACATATCTGGCTTATTTCATTCCTGTTCTCACTCATTGTTGTTACCTTGCTCTACAGCCTGGTGGTCTTTCGGCGAAGGCAGGGGGAGACGGGAGAGGGGGTTCACATCGAAGGTAATACCAAACTCGAAATTTTATGGACAATGGTTCCGCTTTTTACTGTCATCTTCCTGGCCTATCTCGGGGCGCAATCGCTCGGCGAAACGCGCCGGGTGGACCCCACTGCCTTGCAGGTGGAGGTGGTCAGCGGCCAATGGTTCTGGTCGTTCTCCTACCCGGATTACGGCGTCACCACCGATGCCCTCTACCTGCCGGTGGATAAGCAAACGCTCTTACTGATGACCAGCAACGATGTGATCCACTCCTTCTGGGTGCCCGAGTTCCGCGTCAAACAGGACCTCGTGCCGGGTCAGACCACTGAACTGCGTATTACGCCCACGCTAACCGGCGAGTTCAAAGTCTTATGCGCGGAACTGTGCGGGGCATCGCACGCTTATATGGAAGCCAAGGTTTATGTGGTGACGCAGGAGGAGTTCGACGCCTGGATCAGCGAGCAGCAGTCCACGGTGGTGCTCGACCCGGTGCAGAGAGGTCGTCATTTGGCAAACCAGTATTGCGCTGCCTGCCATTCAGTGGACGGCAGCCAGAAGATCGGCCCCACCTGGCTGGGGCTGGCAGGCTCCGAGGTCCCGCTCGCGGACGGCACGAGCGTCCTGGCAGATGCGGATTACCTGCGCCAGTCCATCGTCAATCCCAACCTGCACATTGTCGAAGGGTATACTGCCAACGTCATGCCAGCCTTTGCCGACCTGCTGGAGCAGACGGAAGTGGAAGACCTGGTCGCATACATTGAGAGTCTGAAATAGTGGAGGTGGAATGAAGAAATTCCTTTCCCTTGGCCTTATCCGCGGCTTGTGGTGGCAGTTGCTCGGCACCGCTTTCGGCATCGGCTTCGTGACCGGTGTCCGCGTCTTGATGGGCCTTCCTGCATGGAAAGCCGAACCGGCGGTCGTCTTTGGCGCGCTGATTGGGGCATTATTCTTCTTGTACGGCGTGGGCATCCTGGATGACTGGCTCAAGTGGGCCGCCGGCGAGGAGATAGAGGAACACCACGACGATTCGCACCTCGGCTGGCGGCGCTATTTTGGTCCATCGTTGGACCACAAAGTCATCGGCGTCCAGTACCTGGCGCTTTCGCTCCTTCTCATGAGCGTCGGGGGTACGTTTGCCCTGATTTTTCGCACCGAATTAGCCGAATCGCAACTGCAATTCCTGACCCTGGCGCAGTACAACACGCTCATGTCCCTGCATGGGATCGTGATGATCGTTTCCATTCTGCTGGGCATCGCCGCGTT
>JBFMCM010000256.1:0-8035 GCA_040754355.1 Chloroflexota bacterium
GAAAAGGACGAGCGCATCACCCGGCTGGGTAATTTCCTGCGCCGCACCCACCTGGACGAATTTCCCCAGTTCTGGAATGTCTTGCGCGGTGAGATGAGCCTGGTGGGACCACGCGCCGAGCGCCCGGAATGGGTGGCGCAATTCGAGAAGCAGATTCCCTTCTACCGGGCGCGGCTGCTGGTCAAGCCGGGTGTCACGGGCTGGGCGCAGGTCAACTATGCGTACTATGTCACGGTCGAAGAGATGGCCGTCAAACTGGAGTACGATCTCTACTATATCAAGCATCGCAACCTGTTGATGGACCTGGCCATCCTTCTGCGCACCGTTGGCCAGGTTTTTGGACTGCGAGGCAGGTAGCCATGCGCGTCCTCGTCACCGGTGGGGCCGGTTTCATCGGTTCACATCTCGTGGAGGAATTACTTCAGCGCGGCGACTCGGTCCGTGTGCTGGATAACTTTTCCACCGGGAGGCGCGAGAACCTGGAATCTTTCCAGGGCGACCTGGGAATTATCGAGGCTGATTTACGGGATGCAGAGCAGGTGAAGCAGGCTGTGAAAGGAGTGGACCTGGTCTTCCACCTGGCGGCCTTCATATCTGTCCCGGAATCCATGCAGGACCCGGAAACCTGTTTCAGCGTCAACGTGGGCGGGACCGTCGGCCTGCTGGAAGCGTCCCGGCGGGCGGGCGTCCGCAAGGTGGTGCTGGCTTCCAGCACGGCCGTCTACGGGGATACGGACGTCTTCCCGACGACCGAAGATACACCGCTCCACCCGCTCTCTCCCTATGCGGTCTCAAAACAAGTGAACGAACTCTACACCCGCCTCTATTCGCGGACCTTTGGCCTGCCGGTCATCGCTCTGCGCTTCTTCAACGTCTACGGGCCGCGCCAGCGTCCCGATTCGGACTACGCGGCCGCCATCCCGATTTTTGTCAACCGCTTGGTCTCTGGGCAGCCTATTGACATCTACGGCGATGGCAAGCAAAGCCGAGACTTCGTTTATGTGAAGGATGTCGTCCGCGCCAACTTGCTGGCTGCCGAGTCCGAGGCGGCCGGGGAGGCCTACAATGTCTGTTCCGGAAAGGAGACCACCCTGCTCGACCTGTTGGAGGAACTAAGCGAGGTCTCGCCGTGCCAGCCTGAGGTCCGCTTCGAGGCGCCGCGCCCTGGCGACATCTACCGGTCGGTGGGGAGTCCGGTGAAGGCTGAGCAGTCGTTCGGGTTCCGGGCGCAAATCTCTCTGGCGGATGGCCTGGCACAGACCGTGGAGTGGATGAAAAATAATCCAAAAACCCCTATGGTATAATGCCTTGCTTATGAAAACAAACAAACCTGCTGTCCTGGGGGGCCAGCCAGCGTTCCAGGAACGTCTCCAAATGGTACGACCCGTGCTTCCAACCTTTTCCGAAATGGCCGAGGGGGTCGAGCGCATCCTCAGCACTGGGATGATCACCAAAGGGCAGTACATGCGTGATTTCGAGCAAGCCAGCGCCGAACACCTGGGCGTGAAGCATGCTGTGGCAGTCTCCTCCTGCACGTCTGGAATGATGCTTGTCCATAAGGCCCTGGGTCTGACCGGCGACGTGGTGGTGCCCAGTTTCACCTTCATGGCAACCGCCAGCGCCCTGGTCTGGGCGGGGCTGCGTCCTGTCTTCGCGGATGTGGACCGTGATACCTTTAACCTCGATCCGGCAGCGGCGGAAGCAGCCATCACACCCGAGACCAGCGCCATCGTAGCCGTGCATCAGTTCGGCAATCCTCCGGATATCGCCGGTCTGCTGGATGTCGCCAGACGCCACGGACTGAAATTGATCTTCGATGCCGCCCACGGTTTCGGCGCCATTTACCAGGGGGAGCCGGTGGGCAAGCAAGGCGACGCCCAGATATACAGCCTGAGCCCGACCAAGTTACTGATCACCGGTGAGGGTGGTATCGTTGCCACCAACGACGACGAACTTGCCAGGCTGATTCTCATTGGACGCGAATACGGTAACGATGGTAACTATGACAGCGCCTATGCCGGACTGAACGCCCGCATGCCCGAATTCAACGCTTTACTTGGCCTGTTCAGCCTAAAGAATTTGGACCAGGCAGCCAAACATCGTAATGAAACGGTTGCCATCTTCCAGGAGGCGCTGGGACAGGTGCCCGGTATTGATTTCCAGCAAGTGCGCGCCGGCGACCGTCATTCCTATCGCGAACTATCAATTACAATTAACGAGCAAGCATTCGGATTATCGCGCAACGAACTTGTCCTTGCTCTCTCGGCTGAAAATATTGATACCCGTAAGTATTATGATCCGCCCATCCATAAACAAACGGCTTATGTTCCATACTATGATGGCAAGCCACTGCCCAATACGGACTGGCTGTCATCCCACAGCGTGAGCCTGCCAATGTGGTCGAATATGAGCGCTGAGGTTGCATTGGGTATCTGCCAAGCCATCCGTAACATACACGAAAACGCTGCCCTGATCCGCCAAAAACTGACTACAAAATGAAACCCGTTAGTACCTGGTTCAAGAAAGCCTTGTCTTTCCAGGGGATTGTGCGGATGCTGGCCGACGTTATCATGGTCAACCTGGCGCTGATCCTCTCGCTGGCTGCGCGCCTGTTGTGGATTATTGCCAGCGAGAACAATGCCTCGGGCATTCAATACCGGACCACTTTCTGGCTTTATGAGAGAGTTTACATCAACAATGCCTGGGTATTGACGCTAATCTGCTTTATTGTTTTCACTTTGAGTGGCTTCTACACGTATGGCCGTTTCTACCGGGGGCGTTATAAGACATTGATCGTTTTCCAGGCCGTCAGTTTGGCATATCTGATCTTCGGTTTCCTCACCTATCTGGCCCAGAGTAATTTCTTGGGTAATTTGTCGCAGTTGCTTAACTTCCCGCGCGGCGCATTGGTCCTTGCCTGGGCATTGAGCACGGCCATGATGGTCGCAGCCCGCGGCTGGGCCACGATATGGGCAAGCATCGTCAGGTCTGAGACCAGCCGTTTCAAGAGGCATGAGGGTAAAAGCATCCAGAATGTACTGGTCATCGGTGGGGCTGGCTATATTGGGTCAGCCTTGCTGCCGAAACTTCTGGAGGCTGGATACAATGTCCGTTTGCTGGATCTGTTAATTTATGGGACTGAACCGATCAAGGAATGGCTCGATCATCCTCGCTTGGAGATCATCCAGGCAGATTTCCGTCAGGTGGAGAAGGTTGTCCAGGCCATGCACAATATGGACGCCGTCGTCCACTTGGGAGGGCTGGTCGGCGATTCAGCGTGTGAGCTCGACGAGCAATTAACCATTGACATCAACCTGATGGCCACCCGCATGATTGCTGAAGTTGCCAAAGGCAGCGGGATTGCCCATTTCGTTTTTGCCAGCACCTGTTCGGTCTATGGAGCCAGCGACCAGATGTTGGACGAGCGCTCGGAACTTCGACCAGTCTCCTTGTATGCCCGCAGCAAAATTGCTTCAGAGAAAGTCCTTCTCAAAATGGCGGATGACTATTTTGCGCCTGTCATCCTGCGCTTCGGCACCGTCTACGGGCTATCGGGGCGGCCGCGTTTCGACTTGGTAGTCAACCTGCTCACCGCGAAAGCAGTCGTGGAGAATGAAATTACCATCTTCGGCGGCGACCAGTGGCGGCCTTTCCTGCATGTTTCCGACGCTGCCCAGGCCATCCTGCAAGTGTTAAAGTCACCCCTCCCCCTCGTGCGCAACCAGATCTTCAACGTCGGCTCGAACGAACAAAATTACCAAATCAGGCATGTCGGTGAAATCATCCAACAGCAGGTTCCATTAGCCGAGATCGTAGATAATTCAGATGTACTTGACCAACGCAATTACTGGGTAAATTTCACCAAGATCAGTCGTACCTTGGGCTTCGTCCCGGAATGGACGGTCGAGGCGGGCATCGAACAGGTCATCGAGGCGCTCCGCAGCGGGAAGATAAAAGACTATCGGGATGCCAAGTACAGCAATATAAAATTCCTCAAAGAAGAAGGCCTCTACCTGCTCACCAACAACGAGAACCAGTGGCCCTTGGGCCTGCTCCACGAGGAGACCATGGGCGCTCTCCTGCAGGATGTGGCCTGACGATATTACAACAGCGCCTGACAATAGTTGATTTTATTTGTAGCAGGAGAAACCGCGTTTTCACTGAGAATTCAGGCCTCTGTCTTTCAAAGAAAGCCGACAGGGGCTTTTTTCTCGGCACACCCTGTATTCCTTTCCATGTCAATTACAGAATTTTCCTATGTCAATCCTTATATTGTCAGAATGGAACGACTTCCTCTCCCAACACCCTGATACGCACATTCTTCAAACCGGCGAATGGGGCGAACTCAAGTCCGCTTTTGGCTGGGAGGCGGTACGCCTGGCCGATGACGGCATCGGGGCGCAGATCCTGTTCCGCCGCCTGCCGCTGGGATTGACGTTTGGTTACATTCCTAAGGGACCCGTATCCGAAAAGCCGTCAGCAGAAGTCCGCCGTCATTTCTGGGATGAAGTTGACACCCTGTGTTTGAAGCGGAGGGCGATCTTTCTCAAAGTCGAACAGGATGGTTGGGCAGAGAACGAGGCTTCTACGCATCTTCCATCTTCCGCCTTCCTTCCCAGCCCGCAGCATGTCCAGCCGGGCTGTACCTTGGTGATTGACCTGCACGGCAGCGAAGATGAAATCTTCAATCGGATGAAACCCAAGACGCGTTACAACATCCGCCTGGCAGGTCGCAAGGAAGTGACCGTGCACACCTCGGATAACATCGCCAATTTTCATGCGTTGATGACTGTTACCAGCCGCCGGGAGTCTTTTCATGTCCATTCCTTGGAATATTATCGCCGCGCCTATGAACTATTCCACCCGCGCGGCCTGTGCGAACTCTTTGTGGCCGAATACCAGGGACGCACGCTGGCTGCTGTGATGGCTTTTGCTTGCGGGAAGACAGGTTACTATTTCTACGGCGCATCTGCTGATGAAGAACGCAACCGAAAACCGACCTATCCGCTCCAGTGGGAGGCCATTCGCTGGGCGCACCAGAGAGGCTGCACTGAGTATGACATGTGGGGTATCCCGGATGAGGCTGCAGGCGTTGATGAAAACGAGGCCGAGGAACGTGAGGATGGCCTGTGGGGCGTCTACCGCTTCAAGCGCGGCTTCGGCGGCGTGGTGCGGCGTGCGATTCCGACCTTTGACCGGGTCTACAACCCTCTGCTCTACAAACTCTACCTGTGGCGTTTCTCCGGCTCCGGGTCGGATTAGGTATTATTTTCGGAGTGCGGACTTTAGTCCGCTTTGGTTTGCAGGCTGAAGCCTGCACTCCAACTCAATGACAAAATCTATGCAACCCTTCACCGGCACACCCCAATCCTGGAACGAACTGATCGCCTCCCTGCCCATGCCGCACCTCCTGCAGACCTGGGAATGGTCACAGGTCAAGGCGAAATTTGGCTGGCAGGCCATGCCGTTCGTATGGACGGGGAACAACCCTCCCGAAGGTTTCAAACCTTCGGGAGGGTCAGAACCTGCGGGAGGGTCGGTTGCCGCTGCGGCGATGATCCTCAAACGTTCCATCCCGGTCGGTGGATTTGCCAGGCGGATGAGCGTGCTTTACATCCCCAAAGGGCCCAACCTGGACTGGAACGACATCCCCCTCCGGAGGCGCGTGCTGGACGATTTGCAGGCCTTTGCCCGCCGCCAGGGAGCCATCTTCGTCAAACTCGATCCCGATGTGCCGCTGGGAACGGGAGTCCCTGGCAGCGAAGAGGCACGCGAAGAGAACGGCGGGCAGGCTGCCCGGTCCGAACTGCTGCAGAAGGGATGGATTTTCTCGCGGGACCAGATCCAGTTCCGTAATACCGTCCTGATAGATTTATATCCCGACGAAAATGAACTCCTGGCGCGCATGAAACAGAAAACGCGTTACAACGTCCGTCTGGCGCAGAAGAAGGGAGTCACAGTGCGGATGGGCACGGCGGACGATTTTCCCCTGCTCTATCGCATGTATGCCGAGACCTCGGTGCGGGACGGCTTCCTGATCCGCGGCGAAGACTATTATCAAACCGTCTGGCGCACCTTTTCCGGCGGTCAGCCGTCAGCGGTCAGCCGCCAGCCATATAGCGAACCCCTCATTGCCGAAGTGGACAAGGAACCGGTAGCGGCTGTTTCGGTCTTTTATTTTGCTGGGCAGGCAGTATACCTGTTTGGGATGTCGCGCGACGCCCACCGTGAGAAGATGCCCAGTTACTTGCTCCAATGGGAGGCCATGCGCCGGGCGAAGGCCCTCGGCTGCAAGACCTACAACCTGTGGGGCGCGCCGAACGAGTTCAACGAAAGCGACGGGCTGTGGGGTGTGTTTCGCTTCAAGGAAGGCCTAGGCGGCTACGTCCTCCGCACCATCGGCGCCTGGGACTTCACACCCAGCCCATTACTCTACCGCCTGTACACCGAAATCCTGCCGCGCCTGATGGACGTGATGCGCGCCCGCGGCAAAGCCAAGGCGCGCCAATCGCTGGGGGTTTGATCTGGTGGACAAATATCCGACCGCACTTTTTCTGAAACCTCGTTACGACTCTGGCGGCTTTGCCTCCCTACCGCAGCGTCTCGCGGACCTGTTGACTGTCCGCCGTTACGATGCCGTGGTGCTGTTCCTGATAGATGGCTTCGGCTGGCGCTCCTTCGACAAATTCCAGGATGCCCCTTTCCTGAAGCAGGTAACCCGCGAGGGGGCGGTGGAAAAACTGACCGCGCAGTTCCCGTCCACTACTGCGGCACACATCACCACCATCCACACCGGCCAGGCTGTGGGCGAGCATGGCATTTTCGAGTGGAACTACTATGAGCCGATGCTGGACGCCGTCATCGCGCCGCTGTTGTTCTCCTTCGCCGGGACGGTAGAACGCGATACGCTCAAGCAGGTGGCCGCCAGGCCGAAAGCAATCTACCCAAAGCCTACGATTTACAACACCCTTGCGGACCATGGCGTGAAGTCAACCATCTTCCAGCATCGCGAGTACACCCCTTCCACGTACTCCAATGCCATGTTCAAAGGCGCGCAGGCTTTTGGCTATCGAACCTTGCCTGAGGGGCTGGTCAATCTGGGCGAGGCCATGGCGAAGGCCAACTCACCCGCATATTATTATCTCTATTACGAAAAGATAGATAATGTCAGCCACGACTACGGACCGGATGCCCCGCAGACCACTGCCGAAATCCAATCCGTTTTACTAACGATGGAACACATCTTCAAGAATGTTGTCCGACCGAAAGGAAAGACACTGTTCATGCTCACTGCCGATCACGGCCAGTCGGAAGTTGACCCACAGACGACGATTTACCTCAACACCGACCCGCGCTTTGCCGGCGTGATGGATTTCCTGCGCACCGACCGGACCGGGAATCCCATCGTCCCTGGCGGTGCCTGCCGGGATTTTTTCTTGTATGTCAAAGATGGAATGGTGGACGAGGCCCAGGCGTTCCTCGCCTCCCGGCTGGAAGGCAGGGCCGAGGTCCGGAAAGTGGCGGAAATGGTCGAGGCAGGCTGGTTCGGACCCAAGGTCTCACCCACTTTCCGGGCGCGCGCCGGCGACCTGGTCATCCTGCCCTACCGCGGCGAGGCGGTCTGGTGGTATGAAAAGGATAAATTCTTCCAGAAGTATTACGGTCACCACGGCGGTTTGACGCCGCAGGAGATGGAAATTCCTCTCATGCTGTGGGAAATGTGATGTAAAATAGCCTCAATATTCGCACCGCCGCATCACGGCGGTATCCTGAACACAAAAGGAGATTCCCCATGTTCCAAACCATTATCCTCGCTGGTAACCTCGGCCGCGACCCGGAAATGCGCTACACACCCACCGGCCAGGCGGTTACCTCTTTCTCCGTTGCCACCAACCGCCAGTGGACCAACAACAACGGCGAAACCATCAAGGAAACCATCTGGTTCCGGGTGTCGGCTTGGGGCAAGATGGCCGAGACCTGCAACCAGTATCTCAAGAAGGGCTCGAAAGTGCTGGTGGAAGGACGTCTGACCGCT
>JBFMCM010000257.1:0-4191 GCA_040754355.1 Chloroflexota bacterium
AAGGGCAGTAGGCCCCGTCAAACTTTCCGCAATATACTTTCGTACAACTCGTTCACGCGCTGTAAATTATTACCGTAATCCGCCCGTTCTGCAACCAGCGCCGCGTTCGCCTGTGCGGCCTGGCTTCGCAGGGCGGGTTCGTTTAATGCCCGGACGACTGCCTCGGCTAGCGCTTGTTCGTCTGCGGCATTCACCAGCAGGCCGTTGACGCTGTCGGTGATCCACTCGCGCATTGACTCGATGTCACCGACGACGGGGAAGCAGCCGCAGGCCATGGCTTCCAGCAATGAATTCGGAGTGCCGTCATGAATGCTCGGCGAAACAAAGACCGACGCGTTTTTCAATAAAGCCCACAATTGCGGCTGCGACAGTTTCGGCCAGAGGCGTGTACGTTTTCCAATGTCGAGCGACGCCACCCAGCCTTCGGCCTGGACATCGCCGCCCAGGGAGGGACAAACAAAATACGCCTCCGGGACTCTCTCCAGCACCCACGGAATTGACCGGAAGAAGACATCCTGCCGCAAACTGCCGGGACGCTGCCCGCGCGGGTTCACAACCAGAGGTGCATCCGGCAATTCCTCTGGAAGCATATAAGTTCTTACATCTCTCGCAATTTCCTCGCGCCGGATACCACCAGCACCAGGGACGACCAGGGTCGGGATGGATTCCCGCAGCCCCCAGGCGCGCGCCAGGTGAAGGTCGCGTCGGGTGTCGGCTAAAAGGCCGTCCGCACGGCGAAGGGTGCGGCGCGTCAAGGCAGCCATCAGCGGCGAGCCGTGTGCATGGAGAGTCAAATCATTTCCCCAGATGGAGACAAGAAAGGGAATCTCGGCAGGAACGATATGGGCCAGCATCCCTTCGAATGGGATGCGCAGTGCATGGACCAGGTCGGGGCGGACGGCGTCCACCAGCCGGAGGAACTGCTGCTGGTGGCGCGGCAGGCTCACCGGTCCGAGGGCGTAGCGCAGGGGGCGCAAGAGGGCCCGCAGGCGGGAAACAGCCGCGCGGCGGAAGTCCCCCTGGCTGCCCCCAGCCATCCCACCCAAGGCAACTGGCAGGATGTGAAAAGAGGCCAATCCAGCCGGCTCATCACAGGGAAAAGTGGAAACAAGATGGACTTCATGCCCGGCCTCGGGCCAATATTTCAGCCAAGAGAGGGCGGTGGGGGAGCGTCCATCGGCAATGAAGAGCAAGCGCATGAGAGCAATATACCATAATCCTGCAACGAAAATCTATTTGACGAAATGCTTTAGTTTGTGTATAGTGTGTTCATGGCAGGCGCTCGCCGCGTGATGCTCGTGGAAGATGATCGGGATAATTTCGAACTGGTGAAAATCCTGCTCGAGCGCCTCGGATGCGCAGTGTTGGGCGCTCGCACTGGGCAAGAGGCATTGGAATTGGCCCGCCAGGAACGTTTCGACTTGATCCTGATGGACCTTTCCCTGCCTGTCATGGACGGCTGGGCTGCGGCGCGTGAACTCAAACTCGATTCACAGACCGCTTCCATTCCCCTCCTGGCGCTCACCGCCCACACCCTGCCCGGCGACCGCCAAAAAGCCCTGGAGTCTGGCTTCGATGGGTACATTTCCAAGCCAATCAACGTTCAGCGTTTCAACGAGGAATTGGAGAAGATTTTCACCGCAAAGGGATAGTTATGCCTGAAGAAAAGACCAAAGACAGCAAAGGGATGTCGGATGGCGCTAAGTATGCCCTGGTTGGCACGATCATCACGGCGGTAATCGGCCTGGTCGGGACGGCGCTGACGCTGTATTTCAATTACCTGGAGAAGATTGAACCGCAGAAACTGGCACTCAGAGCCACCCAGACGGCCGAAGCGCGCCTGACGCAATCTGCCCTAGCGGCAACGTCAACAGACACACCCAGCCCGACACCCAGTCCATCTCGTACCTCTACACCGACAGACTCTCCCACTCCAATGCTCTCAAGCCCCACTTACACTGCTACGCCCACAACTCCTGTCAGCGGGTTGAAATATTGTGTAGATACGAGCAGCCTGAATGTCCGCGCTGGACCAGGGCTGGACTATGACGTGGTAGGCGGTCTGCTCCAAGATGTTTGTATTTATTTCGACGGCCGCCTGGAAGATTTGGAGAACAAGTGGGTGCGTATCAGCCTGGGACAGGAAGGGATTTCCCATTTGGGCGGCATGTGGGTGTACGGGTTGTTCCTGCGCCCGCAGGATTTCGAACGCCTGCCGGTGGTCACCCCGCCGCCTCCGCCGCCTGCACCCTCGCCCACGCCGGCAGGATAACCCCGACAATCCGTGAATAGTAATGAACAAAAAATGGGGCGGCCGCCCGGCCGCTCCATTTGCTGGTTATGGTATATTTGCTCCCATCTCAAACACCTTGAGGAGAACCATGAAACAAATCTGCGTCATCGGCGTTGGCTATGTGGGGCTGGTCACAGCCGCTTGCTTTGCCGACCTGGGAAACCGCGTCGTCGCTTTGGATATCAGCGAAAAACGCATCCAGAACTTGAAAAAAGGCATCCTGCCTATCTATGAACCCGGTTTGGAAGAATTGGTCGAGCACAACGTACGCGCCGGCCGATTATCTTTTACCACCTCCTATGCGGAAGCCCTGAAAGGGACGGAGTATGCTTTCATTGCGGTCGGCACTCCGTCGGGGGAGAATGGCGAGGCCGACCTGCAATATGTGGCGGCCGCGGCGAAGTCCATCGCCGAGAACATGAGTGCGCCGCTCATTATCATCAACAAATCCACCGTCCCGATCGGGACCGGCGACTTGGTGGCCGATATGGTCACACGCGCCCAGCCCAGGCCGATACCGTTTTCAGTGGTCTCCTGCCCCGAGTTCTTGCGCGAAGGGACGGCCATTGCCGATTTCATGAACCCACACCGCACGGTAATCGGTTCGCTTCACCGGGAAGCCGCTGAACAGGTAGGTCAACTCCATTTGCCTCTGCGCGCCCCCATCATGATTACCGACTTGCGCACAGCCGAGATGATCAAGTATGCCTCCAATGCTTTCCTGGCGACCAAGATTTCGTTCATCAATGAAATCGCCGACATCTGCGAAGCCCTCGGCGCGGATGTGAAGGAAGTGGCAGTCGGCATGGGCTACGACAAACGCATCGGTTCGGCCATGCTGGATGCCGGTCTGGGATGGGGCGGGTCGTGCTTCCCAAAAGATGTCAAGGCGCTCGCTTTTATGGCCGAAGAGAACGATGTCGTTCCGCATGTGCTCAACGCGGTCACGACCGTCAACTATAACCGCCGCGAGGAGGTGGTGAGGCGGATGGATAAACTAATTGGCGGACTAAAGGGCAAGGTTATTGGGCTGCTCGGGCTGGCATTCAAAGAAAACACAGACGATATGCGCGATGCCCCCTCGATTGACATCGCCAAAGGCCTGGCCGACCGCGGAGCAATCGTGCGCGGCTATGACCCGGTGGCGATGGAAAATGCCCGGAAGATCATGCCCGAGGTCAAGATGGAAAGCGATCCCTACTCATTGGCGAATGGCTGCGACGCGCTGCTTGTGGTCACCCAGTGGAACGAGTTCAAGCAACTCGACCTCGAAAAAATCAAAAGCCTGATGAAGTCCCCTGTCATCTTTGACGGCAAGAACATCTACAACCCAGCCGAGATGCGCGCCCTCGGATTTAAATACCAGAGTATTGGGCGGGCGTAGTGACGAAGATTCCCGTCTGCGACTACGAAGGTTCCGATTACCAGACCCGCTTTTGGGAAAAAGGTGGGCGCGCTTACGAAGACCGCTGCGAGGCTTTTGCGCTGAAACAGATATTGCCAAAAAACGGGCAATTGATGCTGGAACTGGGAGCCGGCGCCGGACGCAACACCCCGCGTTACGCCGGGTTCGAGCGTATTGTCCTGGTGGATTACTCGCGCACCCAACTCCAGCAGGCGCAGAAAAAACTGGGGCGTTCGGAGAAATATGTCTATGTAGCCGCTGACATTTACCATTTGCCCTTCGTGGACGGGATTTTCGACACCGCCACCATGATCCGCACCTTGCATCACATGGCAGACGCACCGGCGGCTTTGGCCCAGGTGCGGGCGACGCTCCGGGCGGGCGCATTCTTTATTTTGGAATATGCCAACAAGCGCAACTTGAAGGCCATCCTGCGCTATGCCCTTCGCCGCCAGACCTGGAACCCGTTCGCGCCCGAACCGGTAGAGTTTGC
>JBFMCM010000258.1:0-6014 GCA_040754355.1 Chloroflexota bacterium
GTCGGCTCGAGGAACTCGCTCAACAGGAAATCAATCAACTTGCCGCGCGTCGCCTGCGGGTCGGGCGACTTGCCTGTAGCGGCAATCGCCTTGAACAGGCTCTTGGCGGATGGATGCGCGGCAATGTCCACGCCGCTGGTTTCCAGGATGCCGTCGCGCATCGAGAGCCGCCGCCAGGGCGGGGTGAAGTCCAGTTCGGTGCCCTGGTAGGTCAGTTTACGCGTACCCAGCACCCGGTCCAGCACGTGGACGACCATCTGCTCGGTCAATTCCATCACCTGTAAATAATCCGCGTAGGCCCAGTAGAATTCCAGTTGGGTGAACTCCGGGTTGTGCTTGAACGAGACGCCCTCGTTGCGGAAGTCGCGCCCGATCTCGTAGACCTTCTCCAGGTTGCCGACCAGCAGGCGTTTGAGATACAACTCGAACGAGATGCGCAGGTACATGTCCTGGTCGAGTTCATTGTGGTGGGTGACGAAAGGGCGCGCCGCCGCGCCGCCGTAGAGCGGCTGGAGGATGGGAGTCTCGACCTCCAGGAAGCCGTGCCCGTCCAGGAACTCGCGCAGTGACCGGAGAACTGCCGCGCGTGCCCGGAAGGTTTCGCGCACCTCGGGGTTGACCGCCAGGTCCGCGTACCTTTGGCGGGCGCGCAGTTCGGGATCCTCCAGCGCGGCGTGCCGGACGACGGTCCCGTCTTCGAGCGTCTCGTCTTTCGCAGCCGGGAGCGGGGAGACGGCCTTCGCCAGCATCCTGTAATCGTGGACGAGCAGGGTGATCTCGCCAGTGCGGGTGCGCATCAACGTGCCCGAAGCCTGGACGAAGTCGCCCAGGTCGAAGCGGTTGTTGAAGAAGTCCACGCGTTCCTGCCCGACCTCGTTGACGCGGAAAAACAACTGGATTTTCCCGGCGCCGTCTTCGATGTGGGCGAAGGTCAACTTGCCCATCGGGCGCATGGCGCGGATGCGCCCGGCCAGCGTCACCTTGACCTCCGCCGGGGGTTGGCCTGAGGGGGCGGCTTTTTCCGCGGCTTCGAAAACGGCAATCGCCTCGGCGCTGGTGTGTGTCCGTTCGGCCCGCGTGGGGAAGGGTTCAACACCCTCCTTGCGGAGCGCTTCGATCTTTTCGAGGCGTATTTTTTCGAGGGACGAATATTCGGGCATACTGAAAACCTTTCGGTTGTATTTTACCTGATTAACCTCACCTACCCCCACCCTTCCTCTCCCACTGGGAGAGGGAGGGGGAGGTGGCGCGCAGCGCCGGAGGGGTTGGGTGAGGTCTGCAATAAAAATCCCCGCGCTCCAGACAGGCTGCGCGGGGCCTACAGGGCTGACCCCAGGCCTATTCGACCTTGATGATTTTTACTTTGAAGGTGCCGCCGGGCGCTTCCACCATCAATTCTTCACCGGCGCGATGATTGAGGATGGTCCGGCCGATGGGCGACTCGTTGGAAATCTTGCCTTCGCGCGGGTTGGCTTCGGCTGCGCCAACGATGGTGTATTTTTCTGGGGCGCCGCCATCTTCGCTGATGGTGACGGTGGAACCCACCTGGACGATGCCCGACTTTTCCTTTTTGTCCTTCCCATCAATGACGCGCGCCGTGGCCAGGATCATTTCAAGTTCCTGGATGCGCCCTTCCACGAAAGCCTGTTCGTTCTTGGCGGCCTCGTATTCGGCGTTCTCGATCAGTTCACCGCCTTCCATCGCCTCGTGCAGGCGGTTGGCGACTTCGGCGCGCTTCTCGGTGCGCAGGTATTCTAGTTCGTCGGCTAATTTCTGGTAGCCTTCTTTGGTCAGGAATGTCGTTGGCATCTTCTTTCGTCCTGAGAAAATACAAGCATCTCTGAAACAGAGATGCAGTTGTGTAGGATTCCCTACCCGCCAATATTATACATGATTCCAGACGAAAATCAAGCGGGTTTGGATTAGACTTCGCGCCACAACCCAAGCCCGCGCCTGTCCGCCCAATACAGGCGAATCGCCTCCCGCATCTTCTCCTCCGTCTCGAAGAGCATCGCAATCTGAGACCGGTACATGGCGACCCCATCCAACCATGCCGCCAGCCCGTCTTCCGAGACCGGGAACAGGTCTGCGCGCAGACCCTTTGTTGCCGGTTCCAGGGCTTCGGGGTCGTTGAGCAGGTATGGGATGTCGGCATAATATCGCAGCGGACGCCCGAGCCGTTCCACTGCTGTGCGCGTCAGCACGTGGTCCACGTGGCTGCCGATGGTCAGCGGACAGACGAGCAGGTCGTCGGGGCGGAGTTCCTTCTCCAGCGCGGCGGCAATTTCAGCGTCCAGTTCCGCTTCCAGTGGATGAGGGGTGACGAAGACGTCCTCTGTGTAGAGCAAGTTGCCCTCCGGGCTGCGACGATAGATGCAATCTGCAAATCCAAACTGGCGGGTACCTGCGCCGACCCGTGCGGCCGCGGCCTGGTCTTCCTCCCGGCGCAGGGCGACCGTCTCCTCGGCGGTCTGGGTGCCCCATTGGAAATGGCAGACCTGCGCGAGCGGCGAGAGCGAACCGGACGGAGGGTCTCCAGCGCAGACCGTCCAGATTTCAACCGGGATTCCCTGGCGGGACTGTTCGTAGATCAGACCGCCGCAGGACAGCACGGCGTCGTCGAAGTGAGGGGAAATGTAAATCCAGCGCATCAGTTCTGGTCAGGCGAGGCCTGTTCCTCTTCTGCGATGATTTCCTTGGCCATCTTCTGGAGCGTCTCCGAATCGTCAATGTGGGCGGCTTGCCAGTACTGTTCCAGTAGGTCGAGCGGGCTGAGACTGCTGACCGTCTGGTCGGCGGAGAGGCGGATGCGCGCCTCCACCTGCGGTCGCTTGATGAGATGGAATTCGAACGCCCCGACCGTGTGCGCCCGCAGGGCAGGCTCGTCAATCAGGCTGTCCCATTCACGGGGATATTCCACGATCAGGCGCAGGATGGCGCCCTCCATTTTCTTTGCCGCAGGCAGGCAGGCTTTGAGCGCTTCGGTGACGCCTTCGGGCGATCCCAAGACGCAGCGCCGGTCAATGAATGGGCGGATATTTTCCAATTTCCGCCATTCGATTTTGGCCTGGCCCTTTTCGACCTCGGCGATGATGAAGAATTTATCGTCTTGCGCTTCGCCAAAATCCACCCGCTCGATGGAGCCGGGATAGATGACGGGCGGATGGGCGTTTTCGTTCAAGTTTTGTGGCTTGTGGATGTGGCCGAGGGCCACGTAGTCCAGGCGCGGGTCGCGCACGAGCGAGCTGGGCAGGACGAGGTCCGCGCCCAGCATGACGGTCCGCTCCGAGCCGTAGACCGCGCCCTGCACAGAGGCGTGGGCGGTCAGGATCGTCGGCAGGGACGGGTCAGCCTGTTCGAGCCAGCCGTGGAGAAGTTGAGTGATATTTTCTTCGAGATGCGCGTCCACCGTCTCGCGGTCTGCGGCGGAGATATCGGCGGCAGCCAGCAGGCCAGAACGCGTCACCCACGGCAGGGCCAGCACCTGGGCGGGCAGGCCGAGTTCGCCGGAGTCGAGGAATTGGGGTTTTGCCAGGACGGTGATATAAGGAATGTCGAGCGTGTCGAATTCCTGGATGGCATGGGCACGGCCGAGGGCGGGAGAAAGGTCGTGGTTGCCGACCAGGAGCAGGGTCCGGATGCCGGCTTTCGAGAGGCGGATGATGCGCCGGCCCCATTCGCGCTGGAAGGTCGGGGCCGGGGAACGGTCCTTGTAGGCATCTCCGGCGAAGATGACCAGGTCAACCTTTTCCGCGATTGCCGTCTCGACGATGGTGTCGAGGGACTTGAGGAAGTCCAGGACGCGCAGGGGCAGTCCCGTTTCGGGGTCGTGGCGGCCATAATTGGCCATGTCTATATGGGCATCGGCGAAGTGAAGAAGTTTCATAGTTGGGTAGTCGAGTAGTTCTGTAGTTTGTTGGTAGTTATGATTTCCTGAGGTAGCCGATCATGCCATTGATAAGACGTTTGGTTTCAGTGGCGAGACCGTACGCCTGTGCAAGTTCTTCCTGGGTGATGTATTTTCGGTCCAAAGCCAGGTAAAGTTCGGATTGGGTTTCGCTGGCTGAACGGCGCGCTATCTTGAGAAAGCGGATGAATTCGGGGTTGGTTCCCGACTCGAAACCTTCGGCAATGTTGTGCATGGCTGACCCTGCCGCGTCTCGAATCTGGCTACTCAGGCGGAAGTCTTTGGCAAAATTGGAGTGTTCGCTCAGATCATAGATCACGTTGGCAAGTTGGCGGGCTTTTTGCCAGCTTTGTAAATCCTCGAAGCGTTCGATCTTCGCCATGAGCGTCTCCTCCTCATCGTTCTTGGTTCTCGACATCCTTCACAAGAAACCCGGTATGCCATGCCAACTTAGGCAACTACCAAACTACCTAACTACTGAACTATCAAACTACGGACCAATTCCCCACTCTGCCATCAGGCTGATGCCGGGACCAAAATTGGGATTGTATTCGACGGCGCGGCGCACATCTGTGTAGGCAGCATCATATAAACCAAGCGAGGCTTCCGCCAGGGCGCGCCAGTAGAGAGTCTCCTCGATGACGCGGTGGGAGAACAGGGTGGCCTCGGTGGCGTCTGCCAGGTTGATGACGTCCTGGTAGCGGCTGGTGTAATAATAAGCCCAGTAAGGCCCGGTCTGGTACCACATGATGCGGTAGGGCCGGTCGTCTTCGGGAAGGGCGTTGTAGAGGGCGAAGGCGGTGTCGTATGCCTGGGCGGCCAGGCCATACTCCATCAGCCGGACGTTGCTGGTGCCCAGGTTGAAGTAGGCGAAGAACTGGTCAATACCGGTCAGGGTCTGGGTCTCCTGCTCGGCGATCTCGAGCGCCTTCTGGGTTGCCCAGGTCTCATCCGCCCATTGCCCGAGCACCTGGTAGAGTTCGGCTTCCCGTTCGGGTTGGTAAACGACGATGAAAACGTAGTTGAAGGCGCGCCAGGTTTCTATGTATTCTTCATAACTGATCCGAACATTCTTCCCCTGCTGCTCGTAGGGAATAGTCTCATCGGGGGTGTAGGAATCCTGCCAGATGAATTCCTGGGTGCTGTCGTCATAGCCGGTGGTGAAGGCATAGTGACCAGCCCATTGCATGGTGTTTTCGGGCGGCAGGGTTTGGTAGATGCCTTTTTCGGCCACCACCGGGAAGCCGGCGGCAATCAACTGCTTGAGTAAATCCACCGTCCCGCCGTAACGGTAAAGGGCGCGGAATTCAGTGTAGTCGTTGACGAAGTCCACCATTTCGTAAGGCATCACGTTCACGTCGGTCTGCGAGCGCTGGATGAAGTCCAGGCTGGGGTCGTTCACCCCGGGCTTGACCACCGCACCGACGTCGTCGCGCGTCCCGGTCCAGCCCAGGTATTTGAGCGCCATGGCCAGATTGGCGGGTCCGCAGTAATTCCAACGGTGCATCTGGTCAACGAAAATGACGCCATCCAGCATCACCATTTGAGGCAGGGGAGTGGGAGTTATGGTGGGGGTAAACTCTGCGGTGGTTGCGGTGGTGGGAGTGGAGGTCGGGCGCGAGGTCACGGTCATCTGCGACTGCTGGGTGGGGACGAAGACCACTTCTTCGGGCGGGTTGAAGAAGTAGTAGATGCTTGTCTGTAGGTCTTCCACCCGCCAGGCGAGTTTGTCGTGGATGAAGGGAATGTTATACAGGCCGATGGCAGCCAGGATGAAGGCCGCCAGGCCAATGAGGATGTTGCGGGTTTTCTTGGACATGGGGGTGATTATATAACAAAAAGTAGGGGCACGATATATCGTGCCCCTACAGGTAACAAATGGTTACGCGTCTTTTGCTTGCCCGTCAATCACATCGCCATTCCCATCCGGCGGGGGCGTCTCCGGACCAGGGCCGCCGGGCTGAGCGCCGTCGAAGCCCTGCGGACCGCCTTCGGGCGGGGTCTGCCCCTGGGCGTACAACTGCTGGCTGAGGGCGTAGAAGACGTTCTGGAGGTCGTCGCTGGCCTTTTTGATGCGCCCCAGGTCGTCGCTCTGGACAGCCTGCTT
>JBFMCM010000259.1:0-6465 GCA_040754355.1 Chloroflexota bacterium
CGCATCCGCCACTGGCACAATTCCGGCGCA
The DNA here is from genome assembly GCA_040754355.1 of Chloroflexota bacterium. Taxonomy (GTDB): domain Bacteria; phylum Chloroflexota; class Anaerolineae; order Anaerolineales; family Villigracilaceae; genus UBA877. Next base: position 31 of record JBFMCM010000259.1, read on the forward strand.
GCCTTTGGCCTGTTCCAGGACGGCAATCTCATCTTCACCATCCTTGCCATCCTGGTATCGCTTGCCATCATCTACTACTTTCCGCGCGCTGAGCGCCATCATTGGTGGCTGCGCCTGGCGCTGGCGATGCAGTTGGCCGGGGCGCTGGGTAACCTGATTGACCGCCTGCGCTTTCGCCAGGTTACGGACTTCATCTCTGTCGGGAATTTTGCCGTTTTCAACGTCGCCGATGCGAGCATTTCGGTCGGCGTTGCCATTCTTGTCATTGGGTCGTTGTGGACTGAGCGGCAAATGAAGAAGAAGCAGCAATCCGCACAGGAACAGACAGAGCAAGAAAGTGAATGAGCGGGTCGAAAACTTCGTGCGCGGTTCGGAGGGCCAAGACAAAATCAGGCTGGATATTTTCCTGGCCGGATGCCTGCCCGAGTTTTCGCGTTCGCGCCTTCAGGGACTGATCAAGGACGGCTTTGTCCGCGTGGACGGGCAGGTCGCCTCCAAAGCGGGGCGGGACCTGGAGCCGGGCGCCCGCGTCGAGGTGCGCATCCCGCCGCCTGCCCCTAGCGGCTTGGTGCCGGAACACATCCCCCTTAAAATCGTCTTCGAGAACGCCGACCTGTTGATCGTCAACAAACCGGCCGGCATGGTTGTCCATCCCTCGCCCGGACATGATAGCGGGACACTCGTCCACGCTGCCCTGGGCCATGTCCCCGACCTGGAGGGCATCGGCGGCGAGGAACGCCCGGGCATCGTCCATCGGCTGGATAAAGAGACTTCTGGCCTGATCGTGATTGCCAAGAACGAACAATCTCACCGCTGGCTGCAGGAACAGTTCAAGGGCCGCAAGGTGGAGAAAACCTACCTGGCGCTGGTGGACGGCCATCCGCCCACACCGGCGGGACGCGTCGAAGCCCTGATTGGACGCAATACCAGCCACCGCAAACTGATGGCCGTCGTCCCATTGGAAAAGGGACGCGAGGCAATCAGCGAATATCGCACCCTGGAAAGTTTCCCTAACCACACCCTGCTCGAAGTCCATCCACTGACCGGACGGACGCACCAGATCCGCGTCCACATGGCGTTTCTGGGCTGTCCAGTGACCGGTGATACAGTCTACGGCAAGCGAAAACCGACGTTGGACGTTGGCAGGCACTTTCTTCATGCACACAAACTGAAAATCATTATCCCTGGCGAGGTTTCGGCGAGGATATTCGAGACAGGATTACCAGAGGAATTGCAAAGAGCGTTAGAAAAAGTAAGAAGTGAGAAGTAAAAAGTAAGAAGTTGGGAGTGAGAAAAATGAATAGAGGAGAAGGGAAATGCCAGAGCAGAGTTTCGAAACACTAAAGGTGTGGCAAAAGGCACATGCTTTTATGCTTGATCTTCACAAGAGGCTTCTTCCACTTCTACCCAAAGAAGAAAAATACGGGTTGGCGGATCAGATCCGTCGTTCATCCAAGAGTGTTGGGGCGAATATCGCCGAAGGAAGCGGGCGGTTCTATTACCTGGATAATGTTCGATTTTGTTATCAAGCGAGGGGTTCTTTGGACGAAACGCTTAATCATTTGAGAACTGCCCATGATTTGGGTTATTGTCCCAATGACATCTATGCCGATTTCCGTAAACAGATGGAAGAGATTCGCCGGGCGTTGAATGGTTACATTATTTGGCTCAAGAATCAAAAGATCGGAGAAAGAGAACCGGGAGCCAATCTTCATTTGAAAGAAATCTCCGCCGACTATTATACCGAGCCAGAAGATATCTAGTCTTTCCCTTTTCCCTTCTCCCTTTTTACTTATTACTATCACCGTAAACAGGAGACGATCATGAAATACATAGACCTCCGTTCCGACACCGTCACCCAACCTACGCCCGAGATGCGCGCGGCGATGGCGAAGGCCGAAGTTGGTGACGATGTGTATGGCGAGGACCCAACCGTCAATCGTCTGCAAGAACTGGCAGCCGAGAAGACCGGCAAGGAGGCAGCGCTGTTCGTCGCCTCGGGGACGATGGGCAACCTGGCCGGAATCCTGGCGCATTGCCAGCGCGGGGACGAGGTGATCTTGGGGAACAAGGCGCACACCTTCCTCTTCGAGGCGGGAGGGATCTCAGCCTTAGGCGGCGTCCATTCATGTCAATTGCCCAACCAGACCGATGGTTCGCTGGCGCTGGAGGATATCGAAGCCGCCATCCGACCGGACGACCCGCATGATCCCATCACCCGGCTGATATGCCTGGAAAACACCCACAATCGCTGCGGCGGGACCTTCCAGACGCCGGAATATACGCGCCGTGTGGCTGAATTCGCCCATGCGCGCGGACTGTCCGTCCACCTCGATGGGGCTCGTGTGTTCAACGCAGCCGCGGCCCAGGAAGTGGATGTAAAAGAGTTGACCGGGCCGGTGGACTCAGTCACTTTTTGCTTGAGCAAGGGACTGTGCGCGCCGGTCGGCTCGGTGCTGTGCGGGTCTAAGGAATTCATCCGCAAGGCGCACCGTGTCCGCAAGATGCTGGGCGGCGGGATGCGCCAGGCGGGTGTCCTGGCTGCGGCAGGGATTATTGCGCTGGAAAAGATGTCCCTGCGGCTGGCCGAAGACCATGCCCGGGCGAGGAAACTGGCCGAGGGGCTGAAGCAGGTTCCCGGTCTGGTGGTGAGAGAGCCGGCGACGAATATGGTCTTTTTATCGCTCGCCGATTCTGTTCCTTCTTCAGCCGAGGAAGTCCAGGCACGCTTGAAAGAGTGCGGCGTCCTCGTCGGCGTGACCGGGAAGCGCGAATTCCGCCTTGTCCTGCATTACTGGATTGATGATGTGGGGGTGGAGGCAACCATCCACGCGTTTGGCGAGGTTTTACGACCGGTGTCGTAAATCCCGTTTCTATTTTCGCCGGGCGCGAAGGCGTCGTCGGAAATTCTGTGGGGAGATGGGATATAATTCGGACACACAGATAAGAATTTCGGGAGTTTGGAAATGCAGATAACCATGCAGACGATAGACCGGGTGGCAGCCGCGGTGCGCTCGATAACTGAAATCCAGCCTCGCATTGGCCTGATTCTGGGTACGGGATTGGGGAACCTGGCCGAGGCAGTTACAGACCCGGTTTTCCTTCCGTACGCGGACCTGCCGGAGTGGCCGGTTTCCACCATCGAGGGGCATGTTGGACGGCTGGTCATTGGTAAACTGGAGAATCAGCCCGTTCTCGTGATGCAGGGACGGGTTCATTTTTATGAGGGTTACACCATGCAGCAGGTGACGCTGCCGGTGCGCGTCATGCAGCGCCTGGGAATCGAGATTTTGATCGTTACCAACGCTGCCGGCGCCATCCATCCCGATTTCGTTCCCGGCGATGTGATGCTCATCACTGACAACCTGAACCTGGTCGGGATGACTGGCCTGAACCCGCTGATTGGTCCCAACCTGGAAGAATTCGGCCCGCGCTTCCCGGATATGAGCCAGGCCTACGACCGCCAGTTGTGCGCATTGGCCCGCCAGGTGGCGCGCGCCAACGGCCTGACTTTACGGGAAGGCATCTACGCGGGATTGAGCGGCCCCTCCTTTGAGTCCCCGGCGGACCTGCGTTTCCTGCGCGTAGCCGGAGCGGACGCGGTGGGCATGTCCACGGTTGCGGAGGTGATCGTCGCCCGGCACGGCGGGACCCGGGCGCTGGGTTTCTCCGGCATCAGCAACAAAGCCAACCTCGACGGCGACACCGTCACCTCCCACGAGGAAGTGCTCGAAGCCGGGCGGATTCTCGTCCCAAAACTCGAGACCCTGATCCGCGGCCTCCTGCGAACGCTCTAATGGTTGGAATGGCCGCAGTTCTAGAATTCTTCGCTGATTATGTGATTCTGGTCTACCTGCTCCTGTTCGTGGGGGCCTTGTTTGCCGTTCGTCGTTTTGTGCGGGCGAGGCGGGAGCAGACGGAGGCGGTTTTTGGTCTGGAAGTGGAACTGGCGCGCCGCCACCATGCCCAGGCTGTAAGCGCGTTGGTCGCCATCGGTTTGCTGGCCCTGGCCGAGTTCATCCTGGTGGTCTTCCTGGTCCCATCCCTGCCTGCCCTCCTGACGATGCCCACCCCGACCGGGGACCTGGCCGCGCTTTCGACCAGCACAATCCCGCCTGAGATCCTGGCGACCCTCAATGCTGGGACGCAGGTCGCGACTGCCACTGTCGAGGCCTCCGGATGCATCCCGGGCCAGGTCATAATCACCTCGCCCAAAGCGGGCGACCAAGTGAAGGGCAAGATAACCTTGCTAGGCTCGGCCGACATTCCCGATTTCGGTTTTTATAAATATGAATTTGCCCCTCTTGGAACGGAACTATGGACGACCATCCAGGCTGGCCGGGAACCCATACAGGAGGGAGATTTAGGCGATTGGGATACCTCCCTGTTGACGCCGGGCGATTACCTCCTGCAACTAGTGGTTACCAATAACGAGGGCGAGGCCATGCCGCCGTGCGTTGTACCGGTACGAGTCCAGAGTCCGTGAGGTCGAACCATGCCCGAGGTCCAGATACGCCCCGCTGTTGCCACCGATGTAAATGCCTTGATGTCCATTGATCATTCATGCCAGTCGGAATACGTCTGGCAGATGGACATCCAGCGCGATGAGAAGCAGACGACCGTTTCCTTCCGAGAAATTCGCCTGCCGCGCCCGGTCGTCGTCGCGTATCCCCGTTCAGTGCAGGCGTTGTCGGAATCGTGGAGCCGCCGGCCCGGCTTCCTGGTCGCCCTGACAGAAGGGGTGCTCGTTGGCTATGCACGTATGAACGATACGGCCATCCCGCACACGGCTTGGTTGACCGATGTGGTGGTCACGCCGCGTTATCGCCGTCAGGGGATAGCCACTGCCCTCATTATGGCGGCACAGACCTGGGCGGTGAACCGCAAGAATAACCGGCTGATGCTGGAGATGATCACGAAGAATGCCCCGGCAATCCGGCTGGCGCAAAAACTCGGTTTCGAGTTCTGCGGGTATAATGTCGCTTATTACGAGACTCGAGACATTGCCCTCTTCTTCAAGCATTCAGTTGGTTAGTGTTATGGAAGGATTGCATGTTTAACGGTTGGTTGCAGCAATTACTGGTGGGGATCATCACCATCAACCAAATTCTCACCGCCGGGATTGCCATCACGGCATTTTCACTTTTCCTATATTCGTTGTCGTTCAACCTGCGCGATCGCGTAGCGCGTTCGTTTGCGATCATCCTGATATGCGTGGTGGTGGTTTTTACTGCCGAGGCCTTGGAAAGTTCGGCCTTATCGGAAGAGATGATCGCCCTCTTCCTGCGGCTGGAATGGATCGGCATCGTTTTCCTCCCGCCTGCCTATCTGCACCTTTCTGACGGCCTGATGGTCACCAGCGGATTGGCCTCGCGCGGACGCCGCTGGCTGGTGCGCTTGCTGTACCTGGTTTCGGCCGGCTTTCTCCTGCTCCTGGCTTTCGGCCTCCTGCTGGGACCGCTCGTGTTGGACGGGCAGCCTGCCTACCTCCAGCGCACGCTTTGGACGGAAGTGTTTACTGGATATTACGTCCTGGTGATGGTGCTGGCATGGGTCAATTTCGGCCGCGCCTACAATCACACGCTGACGCGTTCGGGCCGCCGGCGGATGGTCTATCTGCTGGCCGGGGCGACGGCACCGGCCCTCGGTTCGTTTCCATACCTGCTGTATGGCTCCGGCCTGGCTGAAAAATATCCTTACCTGTTCTGGGGCACCGCGTTGGTTAGCAATGCCCTGGTGGTAGGGTTGATTATCATCATGGCTTATGCGGTGGCCTTCTTCGGCGTTTCCTGGCCGGATCGGGTGGTGCGCAGCAAGTTGTTCAAATGGCTGATGCGCGGCCCGGTGACGGCTTCGGTTGCGCTCGGCGTGATGACGATCATCCGCCGCCTGGGCGAATTCTTCGGGGTGGTCTATTCGGGCGCGGTCCCGACTGCCATGGTGGCGACTGTCCTGCTGATGGAACATGCCATCACGCTCGTCGCCCCGCTCTGGGACCGGCTCATTTTTTTTGGCCGTGACCGGGACGACCTGGCCCTTCTCCAGAGCCTGGAAGACCGCTTGATTACGCAGAATGACCTGCGCCAATTCCTCGAGGCCGTGCTGGCAGCCGTGCGCGATCACTTGCAATCATTATCGGCTTTCGTCGCCGCATTGGACGAAGAAGACCTCTCCCTGATCGTTGCCACGGGACACTCGCCATTATTGAAGGATGCAAACCTGGACGACGCCTTGCAACTGGTGGCTGAGAATGGGAACAATGGCGATGAATATGTCTGGGGCGATTATTGGATCTTCCCACTCCACCAGCCGCCAGAGACAGACGAAGGCCAGCCCATTCTGTTGGGAATCCTGGGTGTAGCCCGCCGCCGCGGTCAAGAGATTGCCCCGGACCAGCGCCAGGCGCTGCGTCTGCTGCTCCGCCGGGCGGTGTTG
>JBFMCM010000260.1:0-9124 GCA_040754355.1 Chloroflexota bacterium
CGTTTTTCCCAGCAGGGGGAAGGCAGACGCCTTCCCCCTGCCTCAATCCCTCGGCGCAAACGCTGCGCCTCTCAGGATGACTGCATGGACGTCGAACTACGCGACATTCACAAGACATTCGGCGCAGTGCATGCCAATGTCGCTATTCACTTGCACGTACCGGCGGGGACAATTCAGGGAGTCCTGGGCGAAAACGGTGCCGGTAAAAGCACCTTGATGAAGGTATTATCCGGTTTTATTCGGGCGGACCGGGGTCAGATTTTGCTGGACGGCCGCCCGGTGCTCATTCATTCTCCCGCCGACGCCATCCGCCAGGGTGTGGGTATGCTGCATCAGGATCCCCTGGACTTCCCGCCGATGCGCGTGATTGATAATTTCGTACTCGGCCGGAGAGGTAGTTTGTTTCCTCAGCGGGCCGCAGCGATGCGGGACTTCAAGCGGTTGGCGGCCCAATTCGGCTTTTCCCTCGACCCCGACGCCTATGTGGACTCTCTGACCGTCGGCGAACGCCAGCAGTTGGAAATCCTGCGCCTGCTCTGGTTGGGGGCGCGCGTCCTGATCTTCGACGAGCCAACAACTGGCATCAGCGCCGCGCAGAAAGAAAAACTCTTCGCCGCCCTGCGCCTGCTGGCTGAGCAGGGGAAAACGGTATTATTTGTTTCGCACAAATTAGAGGACGTGGAAGGCTTATGTCACCGCGTGGCGGTCCTGCGCCAGGGTTACCTGGTCGGCGAGGTGCAGCCTCCGTACACTACCAGGAAACTGGTCGAATTGATGTTCGGCAAGGCCATCTCGGTTGGTGAACGTAAACCGTTTGCCGGGACAGAAACGACCCTCAGCCTGAAGAAAGTTTCAGTGGAGGATTACCGGCTCAAAGTCCGGGAGGTTTCGCTGGATGTCTGTGAGGGGGAGGTCATCGGCCTGGCCGGGATGGAAGGTAGCGGGCAGGGACTCTTCCTGCGTTCCGTCTGCGGCCAGGTGCGGACGGTGGGTGGGCGGGTCGTCCTGCACGGCAAGGATTTGACCGGCCGCTCTTACCATGCCTACAAACGGCAGGGCGCGGCTTTTCTCCCCGCGGCGCGGCTGGAGGAGGGGCTGGCCGTAGGCCTCAGCCTGACCGAACACTTCGTGCTGGCAGAGGAGCCGGAGGGCTTTTTCGTCAACTGGGAAGCCAGCCGCCAACTGAGCCAGCGCCGGATTGACGAATTCAATATCAAAGGCGTGCCTGCCAGCATGGTGGAATCGCTTTCGGGGGGCAACCAGCAGCGGGCCTTGCTGGCCCTGCTGCGGGTCCCGCTGACGCTTCTGCTGCTCGAGCATCCCACGCGCGGGCTGGACATCGAGTCCACCATCTACATCTGGTCGAAGTTAAAGGAGCGCTGTAAACAGGGGACCTCCATTCTCTTCATTTCATCTGATCTGGAGGAAATCCTGCAATACAGCGACCGGGTGCTGGTCTTTTTCAGCGGACGCGTTACCCCGCCGCTGGAGGCCGCCAAATTGACAACAGACATGCTTGGCCAGTTGATCGGCGGCAAGGACTGGAAGGAACTTGCTGCAAGGATGAGCCCATGAAAAGGAAAACCTGGATCAACCTCGGTTTTCAGACCGGTGCTTTCTTCCTGGTATTCCTGATTACGACCGGCATCCTGGCGGCTGCGGGGGCGCCTCCACTGGAAGCCTATGCCAGCATACTGAAAGGGGCTTTTGGTTCCTGGGATAACTTGACGGTCGTACTGATCGCTTGGTCGCCGTTGCTGCTGACCACCGCAGGTGTGCTGATTACCTTTTCCGCGGGCTTGTGGAACATAGGCGTGGAAGGGCAGATGGCCATGGGCGCCGTCTTTGCCACCTGGGGAATGCGCATGCTCCAGCATACCGACCTGCCCCCTGCCATGATCATTGCTTCCGGCATTCTGGCGGGGATGATTGGTGGGATTTTATGGGCTTTGCTGGCGGGGATGCTCAAAACATTTGGAGGCGTAAATGAGATCTTTGGTGGATTGGGTCTGAACTTTGTCGCTACCGCCCTGACGATCTACCTGGTCTTCGGTCCCTGGAAGCGCCCGGGAACGGGTTCGATGTCGGGCACGCAACCGTTCGAGCGCTCGCTATGGCTGCCATCCCTGCCGGGGACGGATCTGAGCCCCTGGGCGTTGGGATTGTCCATCCTGGCGATTGTCGCGGTGTATATCCTCCTCCGAGGCACGCATTTCGGCCTGCGCTTGAAAGCCGTCGGGAAAAACCCCAAGGCAGCATTCCTCCTGGGTGTGCCCACCTGGCAGTACAGCATGTTTGCTTTCCTGTTGTGCGGCGCGCTGGCCGGCCTGGCCGGCGCTATCCAGATGACAGGTGTCTATCATCGCCTGCTGCCGAACATCTCGAGTGGATATGGTTTCCTCGGACTGCTCGTGGCCATGCTGGTCAACTACCAGGCGATATGGGTCGCTCCAGTGGCTTTCTTCTTCGCCGCACTGAACATTGGCAGCATCCAATTGCAGATTCTTTACCAGTTGGCTGCCACATTCGCAGGCGTTTTGCAAAGCCTGCTGGTGCTGCTGGTGCTGATGGGGGAAGGCGTCCGGCAGCGGTTCATGGGCAGAAAATAGGCTCAAATGGAAACAAGTACACTTCTTAGTGGTCTGGCGGGGGTCCTGGCGGTTGCCGCGCCGGTCATCTTCGCTGTCATCGGCGAGACGATCACCGAACGAGCCGGGGTTATCAACCTGTCTATGAACGGGACCATCCTGCTGTCTGCCATGGGTGGTTTTGTAGTCGCCTATGAGACTGGCAGCCTGACCCTCGGCTTCCTGACTGGAATGGTCATCGGTTCCGCCGTGGCCTTCATTGTCGCTTTCAGCAGCATCGCGCTGCACCAATCCCAGGTAGCGGTCGGTTTTGTGCTCGCCTTGCTCTGTCGTGATCTTGCCTATTTCCTGGGCACCTCCTACATGAATCTCTCCGGCCCGCGTCTGCCGATCTGGCCAATTCCCCTCCTGAAAGACATCCCCATTCTTGGGACCTTATTCTTCAACCAGGATTTGATGACCTATCTCAGTTATCTAGCCATTTTCCTTGCCTGGTTCTGGATCTTTCGCACCCGTCCCGGATTGATGCTCCAGGGAATCGGCGAACGGCCGGCGGCTGCCTTCGTGCGCGGCGCGAACGTCAATTGGATGCGATACTTGTATACCGCCCTGGGCGGGGCATTGATCGGCCTTGCTGGGTCGGTCTACTCTCTGAGCGTCAAGGGTGGCTGGATGGGCATTCAATCCGGCCTGGACGGCATTGGCTGGATCGCCTTGTCAATCACCATCTTCGGCGGCTGGAACCCGTTCAGGGCTTCCTTCGGAGCCTATCTCTTTGCTTTCCTGCAGTGGTTGGGGCTGGTGCTCCAGTCCCGCCTGCCGAACATTCCCTCCCAGGTTTTGCAGGTGGCGCCTTTCCCGTTGATGATCCTGACCCTCCTGCTCGTCAACATCAGCGACGCCGAATGGGTGGCACGCATGCTGGCTGCATTGCCCGAAAGGGCCCGGCGTGTGGCCGCAAAATTGCTGCGCGCATTGCGCGCCTCCCCGCCTGCCTCGCTCGGCGTGCCGTTTGAATCCGAGTAAAGTCGTAGAGCGGACGGCCAGTCCGCTCTACGTTATAATAACAATCCTATGGCAAAATTCATCGGTTATCGCTGTTCGCTCTGCAAAACCGAATACCTGCCCGGCCAGGTGACTTATACCTGCCCGAAAGACGGGGGCAATCTCGATGTGACGTTGGATTACGAGGCCCTCCGACAAAAATTCCAGCCCGAGGATCTGACCTGCCGCGCCGAAGAATCACTCTGGCGCTACCTGCCGCTCCTGCCTGTTCCCGACCCGGGCGGCGAGGGGACCCCGCTCCGGGCTGCCGGCTGGACGCCTGTCTACTCCCTGGCGCGTCTGGCCGCCAAACTCGGCCTCGAGCATCTCTGGCTCAAGGACGAGAGCCGCAATCCCACCGCCTCCTTCAAGGACCGCGCCAGCGCCATCGTGGTGGCGCGCGCTCGCGAGATTGGGGCGGTAGGGGCGACTCATGAGTCACCCGTACTGGTCACGGCCTCCACCGGCAATGCCGGGGCTGCCCTGGCGGGCATGTCGGCGGCCGTCGGGCAGAAAGCCGTCATCTTCGCCCCAAAATCCGCACCTCCCGCCAAAGTGGCTCAGTTGCTCGTCTACGGGGCGAAGGTCATCCTGGTGGACGGTACCTATGACGATGCCTTCGACCTGACGGTCAAGGCCGCGGCGGAATTCGGTTGGTATTGCCGCAACACCGGCTACAATCCATTCACTGCCGAAGGGAAAAAGACGGCGGCTTTCGAAATCTGGGAATGGCAGCAAACAACCTCAATCAAGGCAGACACTTCCTCTTCGCCTTCTCCTCTCACTATCTTTGTCTCTGTCGGCGACGGCAACATCATCTCTGGCATCCACAAGGGCTTCAAAGACCTGCAAGCCCTCGGCTGGCTGGAGAAAATGCCGCGTCTCATCGGAGTGCAGGCCGAAGGTTCAGCCGCGATTGCCAACGCCTTCCACGCCGGGACAGAGAAAATCATTCCCATCTCGGCCAAAACCATCGCCGACAGCATCTCGGTGGACCTGCCGCGCGACGGCGTGCGCGCCGTTCGCGCCGCCCGCGAGACCGGCGGTACATATGTCCAGGTATCGGATGACGAAATCTTGCAGGCCATTGCCGCCCTGGGCCCGCTGGGTATCTTTGCCGAGCCGGCTGGAGCCGCGGCCTACGCCGGTTTGGTCAAGGCTGTGGGGCAGGGCGTTGTCAAGGCAGATGACCCGATTCTGGTGATGAATACAGGTTCCGGGCTGAAGGACGTGCGGGCAGGCATGCAGGCCGTCCCTGAAGCCCCGGTCATCGAGCCGACCCTGGAGGCGGTCAAGGAAATCCTATGAGCAAGACTTGGAGTCCGCAAGCGCGCCTGTTAGCGCTGGGTTTGATTATCGTTATCCTGGTAGTGGCGGCCTGGTATGTGCGCGAGATGTTCAAACCGCTCATCCTGGCCGGCGTCATCGCCTACCTGCTCTATCCGGTGGTGGAATTCCTGAACACGCGCCTCAGATTGCGGCGCAAACTGGCTTCCCACCTGGTTTACTTTCTCAGCCTTGCCCTGGCCCTGGCTGTTCCGGGTGCACTCTTGCCGATCCTATCCAGCGAAGCGCAAACGGTGACCAATGACCTGATGCGCATCATGGATCAGGCAGAAATCTTTCTGAATCAGCCTATTCGGTTCGGAGAGATTACCCTGCACCTGGAAGACCTGATCCCTGAGTTGAAGCAATCGCTTTCCGTTTTCATGACCCCGCTTCCCGCAGATGCCTTGCGCTTGCTCGAAAGCACCTCGCGCAGCGCGTTGTGGTTCTTGGTCATTGTTGTCGCCACATATTACTTTATGACCGACTGGGAACGCGTCCGCGAATGGATCATCCGCCTGGCGCCCGAAGACTACCGGCAGGATGTACGGCGGTTGTACCTGGAGATCAAGCAGGTCTGGATGGCCTACCTGCGCGGCCAGTTGACCCTGATGATCATCGTCGGCGTGACCTTCTCCATCGTCTGGTCCATCATCGGATTGCCGGGGGCGCTCATCCTGGGCATACTGGGCGGCCTGTTCAGCATCGTGCCGGATGTCGGTCCGTTTGCGGCCACGGCCCTGGCGTTGATTGTCGCCCTCCTGGAAGGCTCCACTTGGATTCCGGTCAATAATGTGATCTTTGCCCTTATTGTTGCGGGAGTCTACATAGTGCTGATCAATGTCAAGAATGTTTGGCTCCGCCCGCATGTGCTGGGACGCAGCGTCCACATGCACGAGGGGCTGGTCTTTGTGGCAATTATCGCCGCGGTCATCTTTACCGGCATCCTGGGCGCGTTCATCATCGTACCGGTGCTGGCCTCACTAGGGGTGATCGGCCAGTACCTGCGCGCCCGCATCCTGGGACTGGAACCTTTCCCGCATTATGAGCCTGCCGCGGTGCAGCCAGCCCCGGCTGAGCCTGAGGCCGAGAAAAAGAAGGCAGGTGCCAGGTCCGGTTGGTTTCGCCGTAAGAAGGATAAAAAATGAAGGTTAATTATTCAATCGTCGCGCCGATCTTCAACGAACTGGATAACCTGCCCGAACTCTACCGCCGGGTGCGCGAGGTGATGTCAGCCGTGCGCGGGACCTGGGAACTGGTCCTCGTAGACGACGGCTCCACCGACGACTCGACCGAGGCCGTCCGCCAACTGGCGCGGCAGGACAAACACGTCCGCCCGGTCATCTTCGCCCGCAACTTCGGACACCAGGTCGCCATCACCGCCGGCTGGGACCATGCCCGCGGCGATGCAGTCGTCATCATAGACGCCGACCTGCAGGACCCGCCGGAGGTCATCCCAGAGTTGATAGCCAAGTGGAAGGAAGGCTACCAGGTGGTGTATGCCGTGCGCGCCGAGCGCGAGGGCGAGACCTGGTTCAAGCGCTTCACCGCCTCGCTGTTTTACCGCATCATCTACCGAATCACAGACGTGAACATTCCGCTCGATACGGGCGATTTCCGCCTGATGGATCGCAGGGTGGTGGACGTGCTCAAGACGATGCGTGAACGGCACCGCTTCCCGCGCGGCATGTCGGCCTGGGTGGGCTTCAAGCAGGTGGGTGTGCCCTATAAACGCGCCGCCCGCCACGCCGGGGTGACCAAGTATCCGTTCAAGAAGATGCTCAAACTGGCCTTGAATGCCATCACTGGCTTTTCGTATTTTCCCCTGCAATTGGCGACCTATTTCGGCTTTGGCTCGGCCGCGCTGGCAATCATCGCCATCCCGGTGGTCGTTGTCATGCGCCTGATGGGTTCGCAGTTCTTTGCCGGGCAGGCCACAACATTGATTGCTGTGTTGTTCCTGGGCGGGGTACAGTTGATTTCGCTGGGTGTGTTAGGAGAGTATCTGGGGCGCGTCTACGACGAGGCCAAGGGTCGTCCGTTGTATATTCTCAGCGAAGGCCCGGAGGATTGATTTTTTGCAGGAGCGGACAGCGTCCGCTTTTTTTAGAAATAGGCTGAGGAGGGTGAAGACACCTATTTCTTTTTCTTTTCTTCCACTGTGCGGATCGTAACTGTCGGTTGTCCTTGTTTGCGGAATTGCAAGATATCAGGATGTGATACTGCATACCGGTTCATGCCGTCATTGTCCCAGGAAACGCGTCCCTGCACATATACTGCCCGGTAAGAGCCGGCCTGGACACTTTCGCCGTGCATGAGCACATCGTTCTTGATCTCTGCTTCGAGTGATGCCAGGTTCTCGTTCGCACTTTCTAACAGCGGGGTGTATTCAGCCTCCAGGGCGTCCAACTCGGCCTGGATTTGTTTCAGGATTTCGAGGCGCTTGGCTTCATAGTCCATGCGGGTCAAATCCGCGGCTGCCCGCAGGTTGGTGAGACGTTCAAGTTTTTCGGTGATGTGTTCGCGCGGCGGAGGCCCGGCAACCAACGCCAGTTGGCCGATGGCAATGTAACGCAGGCTTTTCTTTAATTCCTCCTGGCTTGTCTTGTAGCGGCATTTTTGCAGGGCGTCTTCGGCGGCCTGGCGGGCATATTCAGGGCTGTAACCGAATCTCCCGGCAAGCGCATCCAACGATTCGGGCAATTCGCCGTCCAGGCCATATTGGCGACTGAGCAGTTGGAACCAGGTATCCTTGCCGGATTCACTGGTCAGCCGTTTGTGAATTGCTTCGATGAATTGAGATACGATTGGTTCGAGATGATCTTGCAGCCGGGAGATTTGCGCTTGCTCGAATCCCAGATTTGCCAACAAAGTGCTCAAATTGGTCTCTGCCCCGAAAATGGCTGCAAGAAACTTGTTGAGACCTGACAATTGGTGCTTGAAATCCATAGAGCCCTCCTTGTTGAGGTAGGGGCACGATATATCGTACCCCTACAAGTTAACCGGGGAACAATTTATTGTACACTTCCGGGCAATACTTCTGCACCATCTCAGAGGTGAGCCCGTTTTCCTTGCAGATAGCAGCATACAGGTCCGCGGATGGGCGCTTGGTGCGCTGCTGGGTCTCGATGTCGAGGCCCCACAAGCCGAAGCGCTGCGTCCAGCCGCGCTCCCATTCGAAGTTGTCCACCAGCGACCAGTGGAAGTAGCCCTTGACCGGCCAGTTGAAATTGACCGCCCGCCACATGGCGTGGACGTGCTGCGCCAGGTAGCGCGGCCGGATGCGGTCGGCGGTATCCTCGATGCCGTTTTCGGTGACCAGGATGGGCAGGTTTGGAAAGTGTTTAATCACCCATCGGAAGGCCCAGAAAAAACCCTCCGGCGTGTTGGAGTTCATCCCTGCATCCGCCACGTCCAGACCTTCGGGGAAGAAGGAGCGCGAAAAAAGTTCGACGGGATTGAATAAATCGAAAGCCACCGTATCCACAGAATAATAGTTCAGGCCGATATAATCCTGCGTCCCCTTTGCCTCGGGGATGGGTACCTTGCCGACTGGCGAGCGCATCACGCCAGTGGAAATGGCGGTCGGGAAGGCGATGTTGATAGCGTCGAACTTCAAGTTGCGCATGAACCGGTCGAGCGGCGACCAGGCGCGGTAGGCCTCCTGGGGTCGGAAATGCAAGGCATAGCCGACGCGCGCCTCGGGCTGAATCTCGTGGATGGCGCGGTAGGCCGCCGCGTGCGCACGTGCCATGATGGATTCTACCTTGACCGCCATCTTGATGCTTTCCCGGCCGGGCGGAAAATGGCCGCGTACATAGCCCTCCAGCGCGTAGACATTCGGCTCATTGATGGTGCACCACAACGAGCAGTATTCTTTCAATGCTTCCACCACCTTGCGGGTGTATTTCTCGAACAGCGGGACAACGGCATCTGTTTCCCAACCATTTATTTCACCCAGCCAGAGTGGATCGGTGAAATGGTGCAGGGTAACCATGGGTGTGATGCCGCGCGTGTGCAGGCCGCGCAGCATCGTGCGGTAACGCTCGATGGCGTCTTCGTCCCAGCGGTCGGGCGCGGGCTGGATGCGGCTCCACTCGACCGACAGCCGATGGGCGTTCTGACCGGCCTCGGCAGCGCGGTCGAAGTCTTCTTTCCAGCGCCCG
>JBFMCM010000261.1:0-3072 GCA_040754355.1 Chloroflexota bacterium
GGGCAGTATGAGGATCGAGGAAGTCGGCCTGTTGGGCACAGTGGTTGATGAGCGTGGTCTGCAATCCATCCATCTGGCGGACTTCAGCAGTCTCTGGATCAACCCAATCTATCATTTGGCCTTCGGTCAGTCCACTAAAAGCCTCTTGATGTTCAGAGCATAGCATATCGTGGAGGGCTACTCGCCAGTTACTGTCGTTGGCGCGCCACCATTCGAAATCAACATGAAAAGGTGTCTGGAGGGTCGGTTTGAGCAGGCTGAATTTCTTGATCTCATTCATCCGCGGCCTCCCTCTCTGCCAGGCGGAAATGCAAATCGCCGACATGTCTGTACTCAGACGATTGGGTTAAATGCGCCAGTAACGGACCAGGCGGGCAACGGCGGATGATATTAAGGGCGGAATATAATTCCTGGGCATGGACATGACCCTGTACGTTGAGTTTCGTGAGTTCCTGCATCATATTCGCGACAAGTTTCTCGAACGGCGCGCGCTGCTTGGCAATTTGTTCGCAGGCGGCGTCAACACCGCTCGGATCCGGGACAGCAATTACCATTCGCTCATTGAACTCGGTAGTCAAGTTCTGCTTCAAATTGGCAAAGACAATACCGCCGTCCGAACCCACCAGCACGGTGCGGACCCAGTCACGCGTCGGACGGCGGGTGCGTGCTTCAATGATCACCTGTCCGGCTTTTTGTGCCAGGCGCAAAGTCACCAGACTGCCAGGGATAAGACCATATTTCTGGTAGAAATTCTTCAGACCGGCCACATAACCATGCCGCCGTGCCACCCAGGCTGGCATCTCTTCCTTCGACTGGGCATCCACCAGCGTAAACCGTACACGCTCGGATTCATAGGCAGTGGGAAACAGTTTCCGGGTCCGGGCCGCGACTGGAAGCGTGCCAGCCCTCCAGTGAGGGTAAGTCAGGCTGATGGTCAACTCGGTGATGTTTTGTGCCGGTGCCTCGCCCTCGCCCAATTCGTCGTCAATGGCGGCTTCTAGAGCCAACATCTCTTCCGTAAGCATTGAACGGTCGTACGAAATATTAACAAAGCGTAGCGGAACTGGGATTTGCTGGATGTCCGTTGGTTCGAGCCGCTTCAGACACCACAGCACTTCGCCGGCTGGCCCCACCTCGTCAAAGCGGCCGTCCTCCTGGAGGGCGAAATTCATCGAGAACTCAAGCAACTTTTGGTTACTGCCGCTTGGCAAGGCAACCTGTTCGATCAGTGCCTCGGTCGGAAGAGGTTTGCCGGCTGCCTCGTCCAGCACGGCCTCTGCCAGGTTCAGATGCCCTGCATTTACATCCAGCAAAAGAGCACGCGGGAACCAGCGCCCGGCGATTTGGACCAGGTTGTGATCAGCGCGCAGGCTCTTCGCGATGGCAATTTCCAACTCTTCGCCGTGCATGTCAATGATTTTTTCCGGGTCGAATGAATCATCGCCGAGTGATATGTCCGAGGCTTGATTTAATTTGTGGTCGGCCAACCGGGCCGCAAATTGCTTTTTCGAACCATCTTCGAACTCCACCTCGATCACGTCGAATTCCCCGACCCCAGGATTGACCCCCGGGCGGACGTTCAGTACCCTAGCCTTCTGCCAATCTAAAGCAGGGAAAGATAACCTCTCTCCAGGCTTATAATTTCCTTCAGGAAGATAAGCCTTGCTGCTTCCCTGGTGCTGTTTGAGCAACGCGTCGCGCTCGTTGCCGATGCGTTCTTTGACCAGGATCGGCACGATTTCCTTCTCGGTAAGCGGGGTTTCCGTTTCGAAAAGGTAATTATTTATGTATTCGATATCTGACTTATCAGGAGAGAATGTCTGCCAGTAATCTGGGGGCAATGTGAAGGGAACGGATGACATGGAAGCCTATCGGTTGAGTAAAATTCAGGGCGCGTGCCCAAGCCTAAAAATTTAGCGGCGTAATTATACACCACCTTGACAGGCCACCCCCCTTGACTTACGATTGTCGCTGAGGTGCAATATGCGCATCGGTATGATGGCGGACCTGTATACGCCGCACGTCAGTGGGATCACTAATTACATCAACCTGAACAAACGTTATCTCGAAGAGGCCGGTCATGAGGTCTTCGTCTTTACCTTCGGTGACCTGGACTTTATTGACGACGAGACCAACGTCATCCGCTCCCCCGGCCTCCCGCTGACAGATACCGGTTATTACCTGAGCTTCCGCTATTCACGCAAGGCCAAAGCACTCCTCCAGACCATGGACCTGGTGCATGTTCACCACCCCTTCCTGAGCGGACGCCTGGCGCTGCGCTACTGCCGTCCGGTGCGCATTCCCATTGTCTTCACCAACCATACCCGCTACGACCTCTATGCGCAAACTTACCTGCCAATGCTGCCAGAAGAATTGAGCGAAACTTTTCTCCAGACCTACATGCCGCCATTCTGTTCAGCCGTGGATATGGTCGTCTCCCCTTCGGCAGGGATGGCCGAGGTTTTACGACGACTGGGCGTGAACACACCGGTGGAAGTCATCCCAAATGGAGTGGAACTTCACCGCTACCGCCAGCCTTGCGGTGACTGCCGCGCCGATCTCGGCTTCCCTCCCGAAGACATCCTGCTGGTCTATGCTGGAAGACTGGCGCCTGAAAAAAGTCTCGATTTCCTCTTGAAAGCCTTCGCGGGGGCAGCCGAAGCAATTCCCGAAGCCCGGCTTCTGTTCATCGGCGGCGGGCCAGAAGAAGAGAAACTGCGCCAGATGGCCGCCCAAACCAACGCGGCCAACCGCATCCACTTTACTGGCATGATCCCCCATAATGACCTGCCGCGTTATCTCTCGACGTGCGACGCGTTTGTCACGGCTTCTATCACTGAGGTCCATCCGCTCTCGGTGATCGAGGCCATGGCCAGCGGACTGCCCGCGCTGGGAATCCACTCTGTAGGCGTCAGCGATACAATCGAAGATGGCATTACCGGCTACTTATCACGCAACGACCTGGCCGCCTTCGCCGCAAAAATGACCCGCCTGTGTCTCGACAAGCCCTTGCGCCGCAAAATGGGCGATGCAGCGCGTAAAGCCTCTGAAAAGTACGACATCGAACGCACG
>JBFMCM010000262.1:0-5652 GCA_040754355.1 Chloroflexota bacterium
AAGGGCACCTATATCTTTGGTACCATCTTCGGCCAGGTTTTGATCGCACTGCTGCAAATGGTGCTGCTGGTGACCTTCGGCATCCTCGTCATGAAACTGAACTGGGGTCAGGACATCCCCGGGCTGGTCATCATGCTGGTAACCGGGGCGCTGGCGGCGGCCGCCTTCGGCACCATGCTGGGGACATTCGTCAAGACAGCCGCCCAGGCACAGGGTCTGAGCATCATGCTCGGCATGGTCATGGCGCTGATGGGCGGCTGCTGGTATCCGCTGGAACTCTTTCCTGAGGCGATTCGTACTGCTGTAAAAGTCCTGCCGACGACCTGGACCATGCAGGGGCTGCTCGACCTGGTCCTGCGCGGCCAGCCCTGGACCGCCATCCTGCCCGAAGCGGGTGTGCTGCTTGGCTTTGCAGCGGTGTTTTTTGTGGTTGGAATTTGGCGCTTCAAATTCGAGTAGTTCATCACAGATCTTGCTGGGCTGGGACCCTTTTTTATACGCGGACGGCACGAAACCACGAATTCCTTCTTTGACTAAATAGAATCAGCAGTTTCATTAGGTTGTGTGCATTCCTTATGTACCAATGGGGGAATGGATTGTAGGTGGTGTTGCTGGTATAATTCTAATAAATATGGTCTAAAATATCCATAATATATAATTAAGTAAATTTAAAGTAAAGGAGAGAGGAAGATGAAACGTAGGTCCAAAGTGCAGTTCGCGGCTGTGCTCACCATCTTGCTGGTAGCCAGTCTGGCGTGCGGTGTGGGCACGACTGGGGACTCCTCGACCCCATTGGTCGTCGTGGTGACAGCCACGAATCCGCCGGCCGATGGGATGGGGACGGTAACGGAGACCAGCACACCCACCCCCACGACGCATGATGTGGTCGTTGTTCCAACCTCCACGCCTCCCGGTCCAACCCTGACGATCGAGTCGGGAGGAGGCGGTGCCCAGACCGCGCCTGCTGACAGCGACATCGTCGCCTCGCTGAACATCAAGAACGATAACCAGACCTTCAACGGCGTGATTTCCTATCCGGATGGTGATACCTACGACAGGATCTTCATCAATGTCACCGGCTTCGACAGCGTCACCACCTCCGGCAACGTCACCCTGACGGCAGTCTGCACCGGCACAGGTGTGGGCAATGTCAAGGTGACATCAGTAGGCAACACGACCAGCGGAACACCGGCTTGTAACAGCACTTGGGTGAACTTCTCCGGGAACGATAGCAACCAGATCACGGTCCGTTTCTATCTGGATTCAGGCGGTGACGCCTACGTGAACTGGACATTGGTCGTCTCGGCAAATAACTGATCTTATACCAACAACCCTAAATTGACCTGACCCGTCCCGAAATTAGGTTCATGCGAAAAAAAAGGGGAGATGGTTAGGGAGACCAAGGTTGGCCTTGAGCCAGACGCAAGCGATAAAGTGGAGCCAGATCGTTCTGGCTCCACTTACCTGTTCGGTGGTTGAAGATAAATCCCTTGACATTCCATTCCCGCCCGTGATACACTCCCGGCGCTTCAAAAATTCATAAGAAAGGAGACGCGTTCTATGCTAAAAACTCAAGTGTCGGTGCTTGTTTACGAACAAGTTGCATGGGCGCGCCTCCAGTCAGAAGTCTGAAGATAATCTATTCTTGAATTGACTGCCACGGGCGTACTCATGCCCGTGGCTTTGTTTAATCAGCCAGCCTCGCCGCGCGTTTCCACCGCGGCAGGCGATCCTGTCGAACTTTCCCCGGCCACGGATTCTGCGCGGCCGGTTTTTTTGTTGCTCAACGAAAGGAGCATTGCATGTCATCCCAAGTGAAAGTTGCTGTTTTTCCCCATGTCCATCCCACTCTCCGCACCTCGCGCGTTGGATTGGGTTTCGTCAATCCGTTTAGGCTTTATCGTGTCCCTCAAAGGGACACTCGAACAGGAATAACCAGCCATGAATACCGACCACGAATACGACCAGGGTGTCGTATTCCGAAAATCAACCGGACATTACACCGTCCATTCCGGCGGACGAGAGTTCGTTTGCGTCCTCTCGTCGCGCCTGCGTAAAAAACTCATCTACCCCATCGCCGACCCGACCTCGCTGGCGCACATCGTGCGCGAGGTCCGGCCGATCGAAGGCATTGACCCGGTAGCCATCGGTGACCGGGTGACCTTCTTCGAGACGGAAAAAGGCGCCGGCATGATCACCGAAATCCTGCCGCGCCAATCCAAACTTTCCCGCCCGGCCGCCATGCCTGGGAGGCGCCACCTCGAACAGGTGATCGTCGCCAACGCCGACCAGGCCGTGCCTGTGCTTTCCGCAGCCAGCCCGCCGCCCAAATGGCCGCTGCTCGACCGGTATCTGGTCTCCGCTGAATCGTCCGCCTTGCCGTCCCTGATCGTCATCACCAAACTCGACCTGGCTGGGCCGGAAAACGGCCTGGAGGAGGCGATCGCCGTCTATCGCGGCGTCGGGTACCAGGTCCGCGGCGTGAGCGTGGTGACCGGTGAAGGCCTCGATGAATTGAAAGAAGCCCTGCGCGGACGCGTCTCCGTTTTCATCGGCAAGTCCGGCGTGGGGAAAACGTCGCTGCTCAATGCCCTCCAGCCCGGCCTCGGCTTGCGCGTCCGCGCCGTGGGCACGGGTAAACAGGGCAAGGGACGCCATGCCACCACCCACCTGGAGATGTTCCCGCTCGACTTCGGCGGGGCGGTGGTGGATACGCCCGGCATGCGCGAGTTCGGTTTGTGGGATGTGCGTGGGGACGACCTGGCATTGTACTTCCCCGAAATGCACCCGCTGGTGGGCGGCTGCAAGTTCGGCCTGGACTGCCGTCACGACAGCGAACCCGGCTGCGCCATCCGCAAGGCAGTGATGGACGGGCTTGTCAGTCCCCTGCGTTATCAGAGTTTGCTGCACCTGCAGGAGGAGCAATGACTCCGCGCCCCCTTGCCAGTGACTTCCGCTGCCTGCATTGCGGAAACCACATCTCTATCTTACAGATAACCTCTGGCGTGCACAACCGCAACCATTGCCCGATCTGCCTATGGTCTCGTCACCTGGACTTGGCTGCGGCCGGCGACCGGCTCTCGGCCTGCAAAGCCCCCATGCGTCCGCTCGGCCTGACGATGAAGCCCGGCCACAACAAGTATGCCCCTGGAGGCGGCGAACTCATGCTGGTGCATCTCTGCTTCGACTGCGGACGCCTGTCCATCAACCGCATCGCTGCCGATGACGATGTGCAAGCCCTGCTGGAGATTTTCACTGCCTCGTTCATGCTCCCGGCACGGGCTCGCGAAGGGTTGTTGGCCAGCGGCATCTGCCTGTTGGATCAACAGGATGTTGGGAATGTCAGACGGCAATTGCTGGGAAACGGTTCAATTCTAGCGGCCTGACACTTTTGATTCGGACGCGGAAAAACGCGCAGGGACGCGGATTTTCTTGAGCAAAAGGGACTGTAAGACGTATTTTTCCGCGTTTTCTGCGCTCGTCCGCGTCCCATAAAGAAGGAACCTCGTCGAAAGGCGAGGTTCTTCTCTGTTGTGACTTCAGCCCGCCCATGGAATCGCAAAGTCCCGCCAACAGTACCCGGCGGGACTTCTCTTTTTACGGACAGACTCGGCGATTATTTCTTCAGGATGACATACAGGGCATAGATGACGCCGCCGATGCCGAACAGCACGAACCACAGGACCAACGTGATCCAGAAGTTCGTTCCGATCTTGCCTTCATGCAGATAGACGGCCAGAGGCGGGATGAAAAGTGCAAGAATGATTTTTACAACCTGGTTATCCATTTCAAGACTCCTTTTGTGAACGAAAGTGAATAAGCGATATCTTACAAGAGCAATTATACAATAGTTGTCTAATTAATTGTCAATGTGTTTGGTGAAATATTAGGGCTGCTAATCAGCCGTTCACGTAGAGTGCGATTTGAAACTCTTTTTCGCCACAGATGAACACAGATAAAAAGGATTCAGGCGTTTGTTACAGGGCTGTTCATCCAGACATCGGCGTTCATCTGTGTTTATCTGTGGCTTTCCTCTTATAAAACGCTCTCTTACGGATTCTGGATCTCCGCCGCCCGCAGGGTATTCTTCATCAGCATGGCAATCGTCATCGGGCCGACGCCGCCGGGGACGGGAGTGATGAATCCCGCCGCTTCCTTGGCCTCCTCGAAATTAACGTCGCCCACCAGGCGGCGGCCGCTCTTGCGGGTGGCATCCGGGATGGAATTGATGCCCACGTCAATGACCGCCGCGCCAGGCTTGATCCAGTCGCCGCGCACTATCTCGGCTTTGCCGATGGCCGCCACCAGGATGTCGGCCTGGCGGGTGACGGACGGCAGGTCACGGGTCCGCGAGTGGCAGACGGTGACCGTGGCGTTGCGGCTGATGAGCAGGAGCGCAACCGGCATCCCGACGATGTTCGAGCGCCCCAGCACCACTGCATTGGCTCCTTCGATTTTTATGTTCGTTTGCTCGAGCAGGTAGATACAGCCGTAGGGGGTGCAGGGGACGAAGAGCGGCTCGCGTCCCTTTTGGGCAAGACGGCCGATGTTGACCGGTGAAAAGCCGTCCACGTCCTTTTCGAGGTTGATGAGGGCGAGGACGCGTTCTTCATCCACATGCGCCGGGAGCGGCAACTGGACCAGGATGCCGTTCACCTGCGGGTCAGCGTTGAGGCGCCGCACCAGGTCCTCGACCTGCTCCTGGCTGGCGTCGGCGGGCAACTGGTTGTGGAAGGAGACCATGCCGAGTTCCTGGCAGGCTTTTTGCTTGGAGGCCACGTACGCGGCTGAATCGGCGCGCTCGCCGACCAGCACGGTGGCGAGACCAGGCGGCTGCTTCCCCTGCGCGGTGCGTTTGGCCACCGCCGCGGCCACTTCGGCGCGCACCTGTTGGGCGATGGCCTTCCCGTCAATGATTTGGGCTGTCATTTTACCTCCCGATGGATAAACCGTGGATTGATGTTGTTGCAAAGGAACTTTACCATAACTGGAGTGAACTGATAAGCGAATCTTTCAACCCGCGTTTATTCCTTCACGTTCTCTTCAACTGCCTCGGCCAGCCTTCGCGCCCTTCGTGTTTGATTCTTTATCGGGTATACTTTCCGCGCCTATGACCTCCCACATCCGCAACTTCTGCATCATCGCCCACGTGGACCACGGCAAGTCCACCCTGGCCGACCGTCTGCTGCACCTCACCGGCACCGTCCCGGAGCGTGACACCACCGAGCAGATCCTCGACTCGATGGATTTGGAGCGCGAAAAAGGGGTGACCATCAAGGCCTCGGCGGTGCGCATGAACTATACTGCAAAGGACGGTCAGACCTACGAACTGAATCTCATTGATACCCCCGGCCACGTGGACTTCGGCTACGAGGTCTCGCGCGCCCTGAACGCCTGCGAAGGCGCCGTCCTGGTGGTGGACGCCACCCAGGGCATCGAAGCCCAGACCCTTGCCAACCTCTACTCCGCCATCGAAGCGGACCTCGAAATCATCCCGGTTATCAACAAGATAGACCTCGTCTCGGCCCGGCCTGACGAGGTGGCCGAGGATGTCGGCAGCCTGCTGGGGGTCCCGCCGGGGGAGGTGATCCGCGTCTCGGCCAAAGAGGGGAAAAATATCGAAGCGGTGCTGGAAGCTGTCGTCCAGAAAGT
>JBFMCM010000263.1:0-7690 GCA_040754355.1 Chloroflexota bacterium
TGTCGAAAGTGCAAAAGAAGGCAAATATATCGACCTCTGTTAGGCCACGGAAGAAAAAAGCTGGACGCAACGATCCATGTCCTTGTGGCAGTGGCCGGAAGTATAAAAAATGTTGTCTTTACCGAAAAGATTAATACTTGCGAATATCCTCTCAACCTGTTGTTTTCGTTGAGAGAAATGTTTTTGCATGTTTGGATAACAAAAACGCCCCTGAAGGGGCGTTCGCTACTTGTTTCTGCGAGGGTCGTGCTTCGCCATCTTAGCGGTGCGCTTCAAGTACCCATCCAGCGCCGTGCGTCTAACCAGCCAGGTCCGGCCGATCTTTACACCTTCTATGCTGCCTTCTCGCATCATGCGGCGTACATGTTCAACATGGTACTTGAGCTTTTCGGCAGCCTCTTCTGTGGAGATGAACTCGTTCAGATCAGGCATAACATCATCCATTCCGAAAAGGGGCGAGAGGGCAAAAGTACACCCTCTCATGGCACTATTATCCCTATATACAGTGCCCCCAAGCGGACTCGAACCGCTGTTTGGGCCTTGAGAGGGCCCCGTCCTGGGCCGCTAGACGATGGGGGCGACATCGAATGCGGGCGAGATTTTATCATAATTTCACAAATCGTCAATCAAAAAGATGTGCAATTCGCCCGGCCCGTGGACGCGGATGGTCAGGGTCATTTCGATGTCGCTGCGGCCGAGGTAGTGACGATAAACCCAGATGACAGGACACCGTACCCGCGTATGACCCCGGTTTTCCCAAGACGATGAATATATGGTAATATCACCAAAATTGTAGCGTTTAGCAAACTGGGAACACCGAGAGGAATGGGAAACATGCAAAAACAAAAAACGAAATTAACAGTTCCAATTATCCTGGCAATCATTGCTCTGTGCATTGCCTGCCTGTGTGTCGCGGCGATCCTGTCCTATTTTCTGGGCGACACCGTCCTTGGTTGGTTCATCCCTGTCGAGACCACCTCTCCACCTTCTCCCACCCCCCAATCGCAAATTATCAATCCACCGGCCATGGCGGCGTGGACTGTGATCGTCTATTCCGACGCGGATGACGAGGTGCTGGAAGACTCGATATGGTTCGATGTGAACGAAATGGAACTGGTGGGCTCTACCGACGAGGTGAACATCGTCGTCCAGTTGGACCGGTATGTGGGCGGTTTCTCCGGCGACGGGGACTGGACCAGTGCCCGCAGGATCTACGTCACCCAGGATGATGACTTGAATGCCATTCATTCGCCGGTCCTGATGGACCTGGGCGAGGTTGACATGGGCGACCCGCAGACGCTGGTGGATTTCGTCACCTGGGCCGTGCAGAACTTTCCGGCCGAGAAATACGCCCTGGTCATGTCGGATCACGGCGGAGGTTGGACGGGCGGCTTCACGGATGCTTCCTCCAGGTCCAAGTTATCGATTCCCGAAATCGCCGAGGCACTCGGCCAGGTGCGCCAGAATACCGGCCTGGAACGGTTCGAACTTTTCGGCTTCGACGCCTGCCTGATGGCGCAGATCGAAGTATTAGGCAGTTTCTATCCGTTCACCAACTACATAGTCGCCTCGGAGGAAGTCATCCCTGCCTACGGTTGGGCGTACGCCGCCTGGTTGGGCCCGCTCGTCCAAGACCCCTCTATGGGTGGCAGAGATTTGGCCCAGACAATCGTGTCCACTTATGTCGTCGGCGATACATATTTGACAGGGGGGCGCTTCACCAACGAGCAGATTGCCGAGGAGGAAACTACCACCACCCTGAGCGCGGTCGAAGGCGCACGCGTCCCGGATATGATTGATGCCATGAACCGGTTCATCGAAGCCATGGCCGAGCTTGACCAGAGCAGTGTATCCGAAGCCCGAACTTACACCCGCAGTTTCTACCCGATCTTCGGCGAAGACGCTTCACCGTCTTATTTCGATCTCGAGAATTTCTCCCAGGTGCTCGCTATCATGGCGGGCGACCCGGACGTGGAGCAGGCCGCCATCCAGCTCCAAACAGCCATCTCCTCGGCTGTCATCGCCGAAAAACATGGGGCGGCTATGTCCGGTTCCAACGGCGTCTCCTTCTACTTCCCCGATTCGGAAATCTATGCTTACACCGAGTTGAGCGGCAATATTCCGGCTTACGGCGAATCCCTTTTAGGGTTCCTGCAAATGTCCTCCTGGGATGAGTTCATGGCCTTCCACTATACCGGGGAAGCCTTCGTTCCCCAGGAAGGCCAGGCCTACACGCCCTCCCGGACTGCGGATATCGTGGCGCCGGGCGCATCCGAATTATCCATTGGCCCGGTGGTGATTTCCGATACCGAGATCAGCGGCGACGAGGTCGTGACCGTCTCGACCACGGTCACTGGAAACGTGTCTTATATTTACACCGTGCTCTATTTTTACAACCCGGAGACCGAATCCTATTGGATTGGCGATATCTCATACTACATTGCGGAAAACACCGTCGAGATAGGCGGCGTATATTCCCCCAGTTATGGCCCCAGCCCGGTCCAGGTTCAATATGAATGGTCTCCCACGCTCTATATCCTGACAGATGGCAGTTACGAGGCCTACGCGCTGTTCGAGCCGGCGGAATACCTCAGCTCGGACGGGCACACGGTCTACGCGGTCTACGGACAATATACCTCCATCTACTCTGACACACCTGTGGATGCCATGCTTTACTTTGATGCTGATGGCACCTACCTGTATGCTTATGCTTTTCCTGATTACGATGATGATGGAGCCAGCAGTCCGATTGAGATCAATCCGCAGCCCGGGGATCTCTTCACGGATTACGTCCAGATGATCCTCTTCGACGAGGACGATCAGCCCTACTACGATTACACACTCAGCGACGACGTATGGACTTGGGGTGATCAACCCTTCTCATTCTACGCAGCCTACCCGGTCGAAGGTGAGTATGCAATTGGCATCCTGGCTTACGATTTCGACAACAATTTCGTCGAAGGCTACGAGTACATTTACTACCAGCCCTGATATCGCTTGCAGGCAGCCGATCAGGCGCTGGTTGAATCATCTATTAAAAATACATGTAGTTCACCCGGCCCGTGGACGCCGATGGTCAGGGTCATTTCGATGTCGGCGGTGCGGCTGGGACCGGTGACGATGACCCCGGCCGCGGCTGTCCGAACCTCCCGCAGGTTGAGAACCTGCGGGAGGTTCGCATATATCTTGGATGTTTTCAGGACGGCAATGTGGATTTCCGGCAGGAGCGAGACTGTCAGCGTTTGACCGGCTCCGCTGAGGAGCAGCAGCGACCCGGTCTCGGCGAGGCCGCATACCGCACCGGTCACGCCCGCGCGGACCGTCGGGCTGGGTTCGCGCACCGCTTCGATGCCGGTCACGTATTCGGCCCCGGCTTCGTCCACCAGCACGCGCTCGATGCCGCGTTGACGGAGGAATTCTTCCAGCCGCGCGGGGGCACTTTGCTGGCTCACGCGTACGACATTCCCGCCGAGGGCTTGCAGTTCGGTGGTGAACTGCTGCACCAAATCTATATTTTTCGAGATTGATACTTCGGTTGTGGTTCGTTCTTCTTGTTCAACTAAATTCTTCGCAGCCTTCGTCTCTTCGCGGTTCAACCCTTTCCATCTCGCCCGGAACGGCCTCGCTGCCGGACGCGGGAAATCCTTGCTGGCGCCCCAGCCGGTGAGGGCCGGGAGGCGGATCCAGCGCGGGAGGGGGAGCAGGCCCACGGTCCGCTGAGCGAACGTGAAAAGGTGGGGGGTTAGGGCGATAAGGTGATAGAGGTGGAGTCCAAGTTTGACCGCAAAAGGAATTCCTTCTCCTTCCTTTGTGTCACTTTGCCGTCTCGCACCGGCGTGCCGCCGGTGTTCGCGGCACGAACTGTGTGTCCTTTGCGGTGAAAGACCTGCCCTCACCCTCAGCAACATCCCCGGCAGGTCAATGTCCACCGGGCAGGCCTCGCGGCAGGCCCCGCACAGGGAGGAGGCCTGGGCGAGGTAGGCAAACTTCGGGTCCACAAGACCGCTGGAGATGACCGAGCCGATCGGGCCGGGGTAGATGCTGCCGTAGGCGTGGCCCCCTAGTTCGCGGAAGACCGGGCAGGCGTTCAGGCACGCCCCGCAGCGGATGCAGTAAAGCGCTTCAGCGAGAGGGGAATTGCGCAGAGCCGAGCGCCCATTATCGAGCAGGATTAGATGGCGGGTCTGACCAGGGAGGGGGGCATTCATCAGGCTGGTGTAGACGCTGAGTTTCTGGCCCGTCGCAGAGCGTGCCAGGAGCGAGAGGAAGAGGGCCAGGTCATCCAGCGTGGGGACGAGGCGCTCGATGCCCATCAGGGCAATGTGGACGGACGGCAGGGTGGTGACCATGCGCCCGTTGCCCTCGTTGGTGACGATGCAGAGTGTGCCGGTCTCGGCCACGCCAAAGTTGACGCCGGAGAGGCCGATGTCGGCGGTGAGAAAAACTTCGCGCAGTACTTTTCGGGCGATGCTGGTGAGTACGGGAATGTCTTCAGTATAAGGCAGGCCGAGTTTTTCCTCGAAGAGTCTGCCCACGTCGCCGCGCCGCAGGTGGACAGCCGGGGTGATGATGTGGCTGGGGCGCTCGCCGCGCAACTGGACGATGTATTCACCCAGGTCGGTCTCGACGACGCGGATGCCTTCCGCTTCGAGGGCATGGTTGAGGTTGATCTCCTCGGAAAGCATGGATTTGGATTTTGCGACGAGGATGGGGGCCGCGGATGAACGCGGATGAACGCGGATTTTGTTTCTTGTTTTTTGCTTTTCGCCTTTCTGCGCCGATCCTCGAACAATTTCCGAAACGATTTGTACCGCTTCCTGCGCGTCTTTGGCCTGATGGACGATGATTCCGTTGGAAGTTACTTTCTCGATAAAGCGGGCAAGATATTCGTCGAGATGGGCGACCACCTCCGCTTTGATGGCGTGGGCGCGCTGACGGCGTTCCGGGTGGTCGGGCAGGGAAGCGAAGGCGGCCAGACGCCCGGCCTTGCGGCGCTGGGCGTTGTTGTCCAGCGCGATCTGGAGATTCTCGTCGGCCAGGGACTGGCGGATGCGGTTGCGGAACGTGTTCATTTGTTCTGTTCGGTTATCCAGGCCTTGAAGAACTCACCCAACGGGCTGAGGGTCCCGTTTTCGGTGGCAGCGACGGAGGCCTGGTTGATGGCATGGTTGATTTCCGGAGCCGATAAGGTATGGTATTGTTCGTAATCCAAGTAGGCAAAGAAGTATCTTGTCCAGAAGAAGGAGATGAATTCGATCTCGTCTGCACGAGCCATGAGCGTCAGGGCGCGGATAAATTTCTCGTCCAGCGGCTCGAAGAAGGACCAGGCGTCCCGGCTGTAGATCGTTTCAAAATCGCCGCCCAACTCGCCCATTTCAGCAGAATCCACTTTGTAGAGCCAGGATTCGCTGATCGTCACCTTTTTTCCGCTGGCGCGCGCCAGTTGAGCGGTCTGGCTGGCGAATTGTAAAAGAGCACCATCGCGACCGATTGGGTAGATATGAAGGTCTATAAAATCAAGACCTGCCAACTGCATCAATCCCTCCATGTAGGCAGGGTCTTCCCAGGTCCCGGCTCCCGCCCCGAGTTGGATGCCGGTGGATTTGTCTATCTTCTCCACAGTGGACTTAATGAAACCAAGATATTCTTCGGGCGTGTTCTCGAATCCT
Organism: Chloroflexota bacterium; assembly: GCA_040754355.1. Lineage (GTDB taxonomy): Bacteria > Chloroflexota > Anaerolineae > Anaerolineales > Villigracilaceae > UBA877. Next base: position 5,670 of record JBFMCM010000263.1, read on the forward strand.
GTCAGCATAGCCACGATGGAGGGTTCATTGGCGATTTGCAGGAAATCCGGCCTGACTTCGTTGGCAATCGTCAGCAATTGGTCCTGGGTGGCCTGCAGGAAGGAATCCCTGGTGTAATCCGACCAGTCCACGCTGACCGGCGAATAGAGGGTGCCTGAAAAGATCGGCCCGCTTTCGACCAATAAAATCATGCCGCGGGCACGGACTTCCTCTGCCACCTGCTTGAAGAACTCCAGGTATTCCTCGGAACGCGGGTAGTCTGGTTGCAGGAGCGGGACGGAAATGGCGACCACCACGCCCTGCACACCCATCCCTTGCAAGGCATCCAGTTGCTGGCGGACGAGCGGCAGGACCTCGGGCTTGAGCAGGGTCTCGCCGATGTTGCCATTGGCATATGACAGTTCCGCGGCGAAAATGGGTGGCGTCCCGCCGGTCTGCGGCAGGGAGGCGATGAACTCGTCCAGCGCGGCGTTCAGGTCATCGTACGTGGCCTGGTACTCGGACGGGATGGGCGCGGGCCACTCCACGGCCGGGGCGACTGTGGGCGTGGCCGATTGGCGGCAGGCGACCGCTAACAAGATTATGGCAAGGACACCGTAAAGCAGACGTTTCATGGTTGTTCTCCATTAGCGGGAGTCGAGGATTTCCGCGATGTGCACCACGCGTTGAGACTTCCTCTGCCTCTTCAACCCGCCCTGGATGTGCATCAGGCAGCCGGTATCGGCCACCACGAGCGTGGGCGCCCCGGTCTTCTCGAGGTTGGCAATCTTGCGTTTCAGGAATTCCGCCGAGAGTTCGGGGTGCTCCACCGAAAATATTCCGCCGAAGCCGCAGCAATCCTCCCGCTCCGGCAGTTCGACGATTTCGGCGTCTTTGACCGCGGCCAAAAGTGCGCGCGGCTGACGGTCCACGCCGAGGCCGCGGAGAAGGTGGCAGGAGGGGTGATAGGTCAGTCGTCCCGGCCAGCAGGCCCCGAGATCCGAGACGCCGCGCACGTCCACCAGGTACTCGGTGAATTCGTAGACGCGTTCGGCCAGGGATTTGGCGCGCGGCAGCCAGGCGGGATCATCCCGGAAGAGTTCGAGGTAGCCGTGGCGGACCATCGCCGCGCATGAGCCGGAGGGAATGACGACCAAGCCCGGGGTCCGCTCGAAGACGCGCAGGGTGTGCTCGGCCAGGGGTCGCGCATCGGCGCGCAGCCCGGCGTTGAAAGCCGGTTGTCCGCAGCAAGTCTGGTCAGGCGGGAAGTCCACGCTCACGCCGAGGCGGTTCAGCACGTGCACCATCGCCTCGCCGATTTCGGGGAAGAAGGTGTCCACCAGGCAGGTGATGAAGAGTTGGACAGTTTCGGTCATGGTTTCTCCCTCGAAATTGTACTTCACAATTCCGCGACATTTAGCACAAAAGCGTCCTTTTTTTGGTATGATTAGCGGCTTGGAAGGAAAAGCCATGACCTCATTTCTTGCCAAAACACCCAATCATTTCGACCTGCCGCGCCGCATCAACCGGCTGGGCGAACTGGCCTACAATTTATGGTGGACCTGGAATCCCCTGGCCCAGCGTCTCTTCAATCGCATTGACAACGCCCTGTGGGAACGCCTGAACCACAATACCCTGCGTTTCCTGCGCCAGGTGGGGCGGACGGAAATCAACGCCGCCGCGCAGGATCCCATCTATCTCGAACTCTACGACCGTGTTTTCGCGGAATTCGACCAGTACCTGAAAGCCACCGATACCTGGTGTGCGCGCACGTATAAAAACCGCTGCAAGCAAATGGTGGCCTATTTCTCGATGGAATTCGGCCTGCACGAGATGCTGCCGATCTATTCCGGCGGCCTGGGCGTGTTGGCAGGCGACCATTTGAAGGAGGCCTCCGACCTGGGCCTGCCGCTGGTCGGCCTGGGGTTGATGTACGCCGAGGGCTACTTTACCCAGCGCATCTCCGAAGACGGCTGGCAGGAGGCGGTCAACAACCCACTGAACTTCGACGACCTGCCCGTCCAGCCGGTGCTGGATAAAGA
>JBFMCM010000263.1:7790-12924 GCA_040754355.1 Chloroflexota bacterium
TCGGCCTGGGGTTGATGTACGCCGAGGGCTACTTTACCCAGCGCATCTCCGAAGACGGCTGGCAGGAGGCGGTCAACAACCCACTGAACTTCGACGACCTGCCCGTCCAGCCGGTGCTGGATAAAGACGAGGAACTGCTCAAGATCACCGTCAATTTCCCTGACCGTTCGGTCAACGCCTGCATCTGGGAACTGCGCGTCGGGCGCATCCCGCTCTACCTGCTCGATACCGACCTGGACGAAAATACCCCCAATGACCGCAAACTGACGGCCCGTCTCTACTGGAGCGATATTGACCTGCGCATTGCCCAGGAAGTGCTGCTCGGCGTGGGCGGGGTGCGCGCCCTGCGGGCGCTAGGCTACGAGCCCTCGGTCTGGCACATGAACGAAGGCCACGCTGCATTCCTGACCCTGGAACGGGTGCGCGAACTCGTGGCCGGCGGCACCCCCTTCAAGAAAGCCGCCCAGAAGACGCGCGGCAACAACGTCTTCACCACCCACACCCCGGTCCCGGCCGGCAACGACGAATTCCCGCTCTGGCTGATAGACAAGAATCTCTCGAATTACTGGGGCGAACTCGGCCTGACGCGCGACCAGTTCATTGACCTGGCGCGCAGCCACCAAGCCTGGGGCGAGACCTTCAGCATGCCCATCCTGGCCCTGCGCTTCTCGGAAGGCCGCAACGCGGTCTCCGAACTGCACGGACGCGTCAGCCGCCGCATGTGGCAGTTCCTTTGGCCGGAAGAAGAGGCCGAGGAGGTGCCCATCACCTCCATCACCAACGGTGTCCACACCCCCACCTGGATGGCGCGCCGGATGCGCGTCCTGTTCGACAAATACCTTGGTCCGGACTGGCTGGAGCGGCTCGATGAACCCTCCACCTGGGACAAGATCGAACATATTCCCGATGACGCTCTTTGGGCCGTGCGCATGCACCTCAAGCGCAAACTGGCTTTCTATGCCCTGGAACGCACCCGCCAACGGTGGATGAAAGGCAGTTACCATCCTGTCCAAGCGATTGCCTCGGGCGCCATGCTCGACCCTTACGTATTGACCATCGGCTTCTGCCGCCGCTTCGCCACCTATAAGCGCGCCAACCTGATCTTCAATGACCTCGAGCGCTTGCTGAAACTGGTCAACCAGGCCAACCGGCCTGTGCAGATCATCTATGCCGGCAAGGCTCACCCGGCTGACGAGCCTGGCAAACTGCTCATCCAGGAAGTCTACCGCGTCGTCAAAAAGGCCGAAAACGGCGGTCGGCTGGTCTTCTTGGAAGATTATGACATGAACCTGGCGCGTTACCTCGTCCAGGGTGTGGATGTGTGGATGAACAACCCGCGCCGCCCGAACGAGGCCTCCGGGACCTCGGGCATGAAAGCCGCCTTGAACGGCGTGCTCAACTTCTCGGTGCTGGACGGCTGGTGGCGCGAGGCCTACAACGGGAACAACGGCTGGGCCATCGGCGAGGACGCCGACCTGGACGCAGAAATCCAGGATGAATCGGATGTCGCCAGCCTGTACGAGGTGCTGGAGAAGGAAATCATCCCGCTCTATTACACTGGCCGCAATTCGGAAAATATCCCGGTGAAATGGGTGGCGAAGGTCAAGGAGTCCCTGCGCACGGTCACGCCGCAGTTCAGCACCCGGCGCATGGTCAAGGAATACGTGGAACGGTTGTATCTCCCGGCAAGCAAATAGACTCGTTCGCGGGGCCTTCCAGAGGAGATCTCATAATGGAGTGCAGACTTCAGTCTGCCTTACTTGGCAGACTAAAGTCCGCACTCCGAAAAATTTTTTGGATAACGTCAGTTATGGATAATATAAAAACGAATCGTGTCGTTGCGAGGGCCGGTGTTCTTCCGGCCCGAAGCAATCCCCAAATCGGCTGGGAGATTGCTTCGTCGCCCTTTGGGCTCCTCGCAACGACACATAAAGGCTTATTCATGACTCGCGTTGATAGGCCCTAGTCCCGCAATTTTTGGAGGTGTTTATGTTCGAAGTTTTTCTCTCTCCCGCAGCCTGGCTCGGCGCACTGGGCATTTTTGCCTTGCGGGTCAGCGACATGACCTTGGACACCCTGCGCCTGCTGTTCGTGGTGCGCGGCAAAAAAGGCGTCGCCTGGGGGCTTGGATTTTGCCAGTCGGTCATCTTCGTCATTGCCATCACTTCGGTTCTCTCTAACCTGGACAATCCCCTCAACATCATCGGCTACGCGGCCGGATTTGCCACCGGGAATGTGGTCGGCATGTTGATCGAGGAACGGCTGGCGATTGGGTACGTGAAACTGAGCATCGTCAGTTCGGGGCGCGGCGCGGTCCTGTGCCAGACCCTGCGTGAAGCCGGTTTCGCCGTGACCGAAATCCCGGCGCGCGGCAAGGACGGCATGGTCAGCATGTTGAGCGTCTCGGTGAAGCGCAAAGACGTCGCCAGGGTGGAGTCGGTTGTCCGCGAGAAGGACGCCGAGGCCTTCGTCATCGCCGAGGATGTGCGTCCCCTGCGGCGCGGCTTTTGGAGAGCATAGAAATAAAAAAAGGAGAAAATGCTCTGTTGCAAACGATCTCCAATGTGTCGCTGCGAGGCGGCGGTCTCCCGCCGAAGCAGTCTCCCAAATGGCTAGGGGATTGCTTCGTCGGGCAAAGAGCGCCCTCCTCGCAACGACACCAGGCAAAAAACAAAAAGGTGCAGTTCGCAAAAGACTGCACCTTTTTTTGCTTTTTGTTTCTTGTTCTTAGGACGTAAACTTCCCGTTCTTGTAAATCAATTCGCCGTCCGCCAGGATTTCCGAATCTTCCTTCATGCCGCAAATCATGTCCCAGTGGATGATGCTCTTGTTCTTCGACCCGCTCTCCGGGTAGCCTGCGCCGAGCGCCATGTGGAAGGTGCCGCCCAGTTTTTCGTCGAAGAGGATGTTGTGCGAGAAGCGGTCAATTTCATAGTTGGTGCCGATGGCAAACTCGCCCACGTAGCGCGCGCCAGGGTCCGACTCGAGCATCTCGAGCAGGAAGGGCTGATTCTTTTCCGCCTTGGCCTTGGTCACTTTGCCGTTGGTGTAGGTCAACTCCACGCCTTCCACCATGACACTGTTGTAGATGGCCGGATAGCTATAGCGCACCCAGCCGTTGACCGAATCCTCCACCGGCCCGGTGTAAATCTCGCCGTCCGGCATGTTGTTCAGGCCCGCCCCGTTGATGAACTTGCGCCCCTTGATGGACAGGCTCAGGTCCACATTCGGGCCGCGCAGGACGACCTGGTTGTGGCCCTCGATGCGCTCGATGATCTTGCGCTGTTTGGTTTCCACCTTCTTCCAGAGAGCCACCGGGTCGGTCTCGTCGGCGTGGCAGGCGCGGAAGACGAAATCCTCGAAATCTTTATGGCTCATCTCGGCTTCCATGGCGTAGCCCTCGGTGGGGAAGAGCGTTGTCACCCACTTGAACGACCGGTCGGCGCCGCGCCGCATCTGTGTTTCGAGGATGGGCGCCAGGGCCTTCTGGCGGCGCTTCTGGCGGGCCGGGTCCACGTTCGTCAGGGCGCGCGGGTTGGTGGACGAGTGGATCCTCATGCGGCTCTCGAACTGGTCATAGGCCAGTTTGCGGATGAGCGGGGTGGTATCCAGTTGCTCGTCTTTGGCAACGTTGAAGAGAATCTCGTCCTGGTCAGGGAGTTCGAACAAAAGGTAGGGGTGACCGCCGCGCTCCAGGATGGTGGCGTAGAGCGCCCGCACCAACGGCTCGGCGGCGGTGGTTGCCTCGATGGCCACCCTGTCTCCCGCCTTGATTTGGGCGGAATGGTCTACAAGAATCTTGGCAAGCCTTTCGATACGAATATCGGCCATGTGGCCTCCTAATAAGATGTGAGGTTAGAAAATTATATCATTCGAGCGATACGCGGGTAAGTTACAGAATTGTTTGAAATTCAGACGAACGTCACTTCACTCGCGCAGGACTGCCAGCATTTTGGCATACAGCGTTGGTGAGGCGGCCAGCAGCGAACACGGCGGGGCGAGGTAATCCGCTTCGCCATCCAGACCGGTGACCTGCGCCCCGGCTTCGGAAGCAATCAAGCCCCCGGCGGCCACATCCCACGGGTTGAGGGTCAGTTCCCAGTAACCGTCGAGGCGCCCGGCCGCCACGTAACACAGGTCGAGGGCCGCGGAACCGAGCCGCCGCACGCCCTGGGTCTTGCGGGCGAAGCGGCCAAAATACTCGAGGTTGTTGCGCGGGGAGGACCAGGCATCGTACGGGAAGCCGGTCACGAGCAGGCTTTTCTCCAGTTCCGCCGCCTGCGAGACCTGGAGCCTGCGCCCGTTCAGCCGGGCCCCCTTGCCCCGTTCGGCGCTGAACATCTCGTCGCGCAGCGGCTCGTAGACCGCGCCCAGGCTGACGGTCCCGGCCCGGGCATAGGCGATGGAGACGCAGAAGAACGGGACGCCGTGGGCGTAGTTGACCGTCCCGTCGAGCGGGTCCACGTACCACTGATGCGCGTCCAAGCCGGGCACCAGGCCGGTTTCCTCGGAGACGATCTGATGGTCCGGGAAGAGGCGCTGGATTTCGCCGAGCAGGAAGGCCTCGGACTGGTGGTCCACTTCGGTGACCAGGTCAATCGCGCCTTTGTAATCCACCTGATGTTCGCCTTCGTAACCGGCGCGCAGGATGTCGCCGGCGCGGCGGGCCAGACTTTCGAGGTCCGGGAGTGCAGGCAGCATGGATCAGGCCTTGGATCGTTTGTAATCGTCCAGGATTTGATATATCTGTTTGAGTTCCGTCTCGATCTCTTCCCGGTCGTTGCGGGCCTGGTGGAGCAGAGCCTCGAACGCCGGGCGTTGGTTGGATGGCAGGGTCTCGAGCAGGTGTTCGGTGCGGGCGATCTGGGTGTTCTTGTGGCGCAGTTTGTGTTCGAGACGCTCGCGATAGCCGGTGTAGAATTCGCGCTCGCCGAGAGGCTCCGGGACGGGTTCGGGTCCCTGGGTGAGCAGTTCGGCGACAGTCAGCAGGAATTCTTCGGTGTCGATTGGTTTTTCGATGAAACGCACCGCTCCGATGCTGATGGCAAACTGTTTGTCTTCAGGGGTGACGTAGGTGGCGGAGAGGAAGATGATCGGGATGTGGCGTGTTTGCGGGCTGCAGCGCAGGCGGTGG
>JBFMCM010000264.1:0-15976 GCA_040754355.1 Chloroflexota bacterium
AGATATAAAGGCAACTCCGGCCATCATCCGGGTGAAAACTTCCGCGGCTTGAAAATAGGTATAATACCTCGCGTAAAGGTCGCCTCATCGCTCGGTTGATTGGACCCATGTCTGCCGTCCCCTTTCGTTTCATTTTGTTTGTATGCTTCCTCAGCATGCTGTCTGCCTGCGGGCAGGGAATCTCTCCCGAAACGCAAGCCGCCACAGCCTCGCCGGTTGTCCCCACCTCGTCCGATCCGCTTGTTCCTGTTGATTACCCGGAAGCCTTCCTGCGGGTGGAGGCATTGCTCAAGGCAGAACAGATCGATGCCGCACTGGTTGAACTGACGCGTATCCTGGAAACCGACCCCGACCCTTTCACCGCCAAATTGGCACATGTAAAGCGCGGCCAGATCTACCGCTCGCTGGGCGACTATGAAAATGCCGTGCTGGATTTCGATGCTGTCCTGGCTGTCGACCCTGAATATATACCCGCCCTCGAGGCGCGTGCCTCAGTGTATGTCAAGTTGGATCGGCTGGAGGAGGCCGTGGCGGATTACGATACCCTGCTGCGTCTGCAGCCTGACACATTCGAATATCTTTACGACCGCAGTCTCCTTTTGGATGCCCTCGGTTTTTATTCACAAGCCCTGCTAGATATCGACCAAGCCCTGCTGCTCTCGCCAAACGATGCCTCCCTCCTGACCCGGCGGGGTGTGATCCACACCCACTCCGGCGAGCCGGACCTGGCGCTAGCCGATTTCTCGCAGGCTCTCACCGCCGACCCAAATTTCACCGAGGCAGTTTTTCAGCGCGGTCGTCTCTACTATGATCGCAGTGAATTCGATCTTGCTCTGGAAGATTTTGACCGGGTTGTTGCCTCCGAACCAGGGAAAGCCGAAGCCTATTACTGGCGCGGTCTCATCCATTATTCCGGTCAGGAATACGAGTCAGCCTTGCAGGATTTCAACAGCCTGCTGATCCTCTCACCCGACCTGCCCGAGGGATACTTCTACCGCGCCATCATCTTCGAGGCTCTGGAACAGCACGAGGCGGCCATCGCAGACCTCGACCAGCTCATCGCCTCCCACCCTGAATATGCCTCTGCCTATCAGAACCGCGGCGTAATCCACCAGGCTCTGGGTCACACCGACCTCGCCCTGGTTGATTTTAACCGCCTCATCGAGCTATCCCCCGATGCCAACGCCTATGACCTGCGCAGCAACCTCTACCTGCAGATGGGGCAAGTTGAACTGGCCCTGGACGATCTCAATGCCGCCCTCGCGTTGGATCCGGAATTCGCGCCTGCCTATTTCCATCGCAGCAATGCAAACCTGGATCTGGGACGCACCTCGCTTGCCCTGAGCGATATCGATCGCTACATCGAGTTGCAGCCCGACAGCGCCCAGGGATACATCCAGCGCGCCATCATCAACTATCGCAGCCATCATCCGGAACGCGCCCTGCCCGATCTGGATGCGGCCGCTGCGTTGGACCCGGAAAATGTCCAGCTCCATATGGTGTATGGCGCGGTTTTTGTTGATTTTGGTATGAACCAGCAGGCGATCGAAAGTTTCAGCCGGGTCATCGAACTCGACCCCGCCAATTACAACGCTTGGTACAACCGCGGCTTGATCTATAAATTCATCGGCAGCATTGACCTGGCGATTGCCGATTTCGAGCAGGTGCTGAGTCTGAATGCTCCGCTCGAACTGCAGGAATCCGCCCGCCAGCGCCTGGCGGAGATGGGCGTGCAGGCTGCTCCATGAAACGCCGGCCATCACGCCGTCAAGGTTCCTGAACCTTAAAATTTAATGTTTCACTAATTCATCATTGATTCCTGACGCATTAATATGCTATTATTAAATGCGCATTACTTGGTCAGATGTTTCCTTCACTATTATAGCAGCCAACAAAGTTGGCACTTTGAAAACAGAGTAAGGAAATACTGTGCACCTTCATCTCGCCCAGGGAAAGGATGGACGCTTTTTACATGGCATGATCAAATGCCTTGTCTTTGTCCTATTCCTGGGTCTACTTTTTTGGGGACCTTGGGTGGGCAATGTCCAAGCAGAAGACGAGGGGACAACCACCACGTCTGAAGAGACCACCACCGATTCACCCGTGATCGTAGAGACCGGAGAAGAGCAGGTTGTGCCTGCCGAAGAGACCTCGACTGATGAACCATTGGTCGAGGTCGTTGTTACCCAGGAACCTGTGCTTGCTGAGAGCGATGTGGTTTTACCGGTCGAACCCTCCAGCGAGTTAGACTTGGTGACTGAGTTGGATTCGCCTGCGCCTGCGGAAGAAGAAAACCTGGCGGATGACCTGATCGTGGACGCCGGTGAACTTGGTGCCCCCGCCTTGGATGAGGTGCTGGATTCGTCTGTGGTTGACCCCTATTTCGACCGCGGCGGTACGCGATATTATTTCCGCACCAACTGCACTGGCTACACCAACTGCACCGTCTCAACCACTCCCCTGCAGGCTGCCATTGATGATATCCAGGCCTATGGCATGCCGGATGACAGCACCATCTGGGTGGAGGCGGGGACCTTCACGGATACGATCTCCATCGACGGATTCTCATCAGCACTTACCATCCGTTCCGTTACCGGCGCGGGCAACGATGTGATCCTGACCGGTTCCGTGACCATCGAGGATAACAGCGCCCTTATCACACTGCAGGGCATCCTCTATACCGCCACCAGCCAGATCACCCTGATCAACAATCTGGCGGGCACGATGAACGTCACCCTGGTTGGCGGCAGCGGGGCGGACAACTTCCTGCTTGACTTTAGCGGCAGCGGTATCATCGCCGTGACCATCGACGGACTCGGCGGTACGGATTATGTCGAGATCATGGGCACTGGCGGGGATGATGTATTCAGCCTTGGCGCCAATACCATCACCCTGAACAGCATCGATACGGTCACTTATTCCAATATTGAAGATACTACTGTCAGGGGTCTGACAGGTAATGACACGCTCAATGGTCCCTCGACTGGTATTACATTCGATATTTCCGGTGGTGGGGAGGGCAATGCCGGGCAGGTTGAATTCAGGAGCATAGAATACCTGGTCGGCGGCAGTGGGGACGACACCTTCAGCATGGGCAACTCGGGCAGCCTGTCTGGCAGCATCACCGGCGGCGGGGGGACGGACACTTACGAAGGTCCGGATGCCGACCTGACCTACATCCTGACCGGCATTGGGCAGGGCACTGCCGGGACGCAAGCCTTCTTCGGGATCGAGAGCCTGGTCGCCGGTTCCGGCGATAACACCCTGCAGGGATCCTCGTCCGGATTGGTCTTCACGCTGACCGGCATCGGGCAGGGCACCGCCGGCAGCCTTGCCTTTTCCGGCATGGATACGCTCATCGGGGGCAGCGGCGACGATACCTTCCAAGTGAACCTGGCGGGCGACCTGTTTGACCTGCTGGACGGCGGGGCTGGCAACGACACCTTGATTGGACCAAATATTGACAGGACCTTCTACGTCAACAGCCTGGGCAGCGGCACGCTCGGAGCACTCTACTATTCCAATTTCGAGAACCTGACCGGCGGCTCGGCGGTGGATACCTTCCTCTTTGGCACCGCTGGTCATGTGACCGGCGTGGTGAGGGGCGGAGATGGTTCGGATACTGCCATCATCGACGGGAATTACGATCTGTTCACCTACACGCTGGGCACGCCCAGTACATTCACCATTATTACCTTCCCCTCACCCGCCCGCAACTTTCTCTTTGGGCAGGTAGAATCGATCGAGATCCAGCATGCCACCGTAGCCCTGGATGCTGCCGATATTTCAACCTTTCTTGCCTTGGTGCAGGAACTGCAGGAAGAGGGTGCTTCCCTGGCGGGTGCCGACCTGCTCGGTATCGGTATCCCCGGTGTGTACAGCCTCTATGATGACGCCACCGGTGAGTTGATCCACGAGACGATTGGGGGCATCCTCGACCCGGGCACGATTCTGCAGGATCACCTGGTCAACCAGGTCACCGCTTACGCCACCACCTGTGGCACAGGCTGCACCAGCGAGGGGCTGCGTCAGGTGCTGGACACCCTGGACTACACTTGGACGGTTCCGCTGCAATACCTATTACAGATCACCGCCAGTGCCAGCGCTGAATTTTTGATCGTATGCGATGCCTCCGGCAACTGCGGTGATGCGGTCAATTTCCCACTGGATTACCAGGTCTCCATGCAAAAGTACGGTCAAGACGATGGCGGCACCATCTACGCCACCTCGCTTGCCCTGGGCGATCTCGAGGCATTGGCACATGAAGGATTTTCGTTCGATTCCACCCTGTCTCTGACGCTGAACGCCCTCATGGATTATGAACTGGTGCTTAGCTTGAGCCCATCCACCGACTTGGCCTGGCTGGATTTCACAACCCAGTCGTTCGAGGCTTCAGCGACGATTAATGATGCTGCCCTCGACTTGCTTTACGGTTTTGCTGCTCTTCACACCGATGCCGCTGATTTTGCTCTTGATGTGCGCATCGATATCGCTACCACCGATCCGACCCCGTCGGATGGTGTCCTGACGACCGCCGACCTCATCTACATCAACGATCACATTGGCTCCAACATTTCCATGCTGCTTTCAGGTACCGGCATGACGATCTACCTGCCGCTGACCCTGTCATCGAGCATCCCCGGGCTGACCCTCTCAGGTGCCTCGGTCACTCTGACGGATGCGAATGTATTCGACCAGGGCGAGGGCACGCTCTCCTTCACCGGCATGAATGCCCTGCGTCCTTTCTCCAACCTTTCCGCTGCCACAGTGTTCGGCATGTTGCGCCAATTTGGCGGCTGGCTGCAGGGTCTCACCGCTTCCTCCCTGCTATCGCAGAACGTTCCCTTTACTCCTATCGTGCTCAACCAGGTGCTGGCTTTCGGCAACATCTTCCTGGAAAACATTCTCTCCGGACTGCTGGATACCAACGGGGAGATCGCCTTCGACCATGCTGCCGGGTTGGCGAGCCTTCTGGCTACCCTGCTGGTGCTCGATACCAGCAAGTTGACCAACGGCTGGCAGTACACATCCGCCTCCCACGAACTGGAATATGCCTTCCTGGCGTCCTATGCAGTGGCGCCCTCGGGCACGCTGCCGGTGGACCTCAACTATGATTATTCGCCCTTCAGCGGCTTGAGTATCAGCGGCGGCGTGAACGCGATCGTATCGGGTACAGTCGATTTCGAGTTCATCTTCGGCATCGACCTGGATGCCAACCTGTCCGCCCAGATCAAGCAGACCGAGGACACCAGCCTGCCGACGCTGGTCTCCTTCTACCTCCCCGACAAATCCGGGCAGTTAAGCGCCAACGCCTCCTTCACCCTGAGTGTGACCGACACGGACGATGTCATCCATAACTACACGGTCACCGTCACGCAGGCTGCCACGGCCGATAACAATGATATCACCGACCTGGTCGCCGATATTAACAACGCCCTGCCCGCCGGGGCGGATGCCTACGTGGAGGCACGCCTGGTCAGCGGCTCGGAGGTGGTCTTCCTCATCCAGGCGGAAGATGCCTCCGCCGGGGTCAAGTCCCTGATGGTGACCGACATCAGCAATGCTGATGAACTCGGCCTGGTTTCCCAGTCTGGTTCCATCGCCACCCTGCAGTCGGGTCCCATCGAGGCAGAGAACGGCGTCATCAGCGCGGACGCATCCTTCGATCTGACCTGGCTGGTGGGCACCACTGAGACCACCCAGCTCATCACCCTGCTGGCATCTTCCACGACCACCAACACCGCCATTGCCGACTTGGTGACGGATCTAAACGCCGTCCTACCGGCTGCGGTACGTGCCCAGGTCATCTCCGGGAACAGCACCGAATTCGAACTTGTGGGTGCCGATACCACTGTTCGCTCGATCTCCGTGGATGACAGTTCCAATGCCGGGTTGATCGGTCTGGCGACCGGTTCAGCGGCGGTGGCGTACCCGCAGAGCGTCAACCTGGCGGAGGTCTCCCCGCTGGTGAGCCCGGCGGTGGGTGCCTACACCACCGGCTTCAGCACTTCCTTCGACTTAGCGCTCAACAGCACCGACGTGTATACGATCAACGTCGTCATCCCTGCCCTTTCAGCCACCGACATTGTTGTCGACGAGGTCATTGACCGAGTGAACCTGGCCCTGGCCAGTGCCGGCCTGGGCGGACGCGTGCACGTAATCAACACCTTCGACGCCCGTGATCCTGGCACTGGCTTGTGTGCCGGGGACACCGGCTGGGTGCTCGAGACCGACCCGCTGACCGGCTTCCCGGTCATCGAGGGCGGTGAGGTGACGCGCCTGTACACCCGCAACTGCTACGGCGACCGCCTGGTGCTGGAAGCCACCGATGCTGCCATCCTCAACATGAAGATCATTGCCGGCGATGGCAACCTGCACAACCTTGGGCTGGAAGTGGGCATGTATGGACGGCGCTACACCGACGCCGCCTTCGTGGAGGATGCCGTCCTCTCCGGAACGATGACGGTGGGCACCAGTCCATCCTCTTTTGCCGGCAGCCTGCAGCTCGGGTTTGCAGGTTTGAACATTGCGGCAGCCACGGCTGGAACCACCCTGGACGTGCAGTTCGATCTCGTCCCGCCAAGCGGGATCGGCACGCGGGTGATATTGAACGAACTGGCTGCCAATGCCGATGAATACGATCCTGCCAACCCGGCCTGGATTGCACCCGCCGACAGCCTTTTCTATGACGGGGTGCTCTACTTTGCTGCCGATGACGGCAGCCACGGCGTCGAATTGTGGATGTACGATGGCACTACCACCAGCCTGGTAGCGGACATCTTCCCTGGTGTTGATACCTACGGCTACATCAACCACTCCAACCCCTCCAACCTGATCATCTTCGGCGACGACCTCTATTTCAGCGCCGAAGGCGCCTCGGGCGTGGAACTCTACCGTTACGAACCCGACCTTGGCACCGCCACGTTGATTGACGTCAACCCGGGATCCGGCAGTTCGACTCCCACCGATTTTGTCGTCTTCGATAACGCCCTGTACTTCCTGGCGGAGAACCCAACCTACGGGGTTGAACTGTGGAAATGTGATGGAACGACCCTATCTGTGGTTGACATCCGCTCCGGGACGGCCTCCTCCAACCCTGCCTACCCGGTGGTCTATGACAACGTCTTGTATTTCTCAGCCGATGGCGATGGCAGCGGCAACGAGTTCTGGTCCTACGATGGCAGCATTCTGGCATTGGTCGAGGACCTCAACACCTCCGGCGGTTCCAACCCATCCGGCTTGAATGTCTACGACAGCCTGCTGTACTTCATGGCGGATGATGGCAGCGGCTACGCTCTTTATGAGTATGATGGCAGCAACGTTGATCCGGCGCTCGTGGTTTACGGCGTCATCGGGTCGCTGTACCGCAACGTGGTGAATATTACCGAGATTGCCACAGCGGGGGCGAACTTCCCCGTTACTGCGGATGCCGATTTCGGCGTCTCCGCCTGCACCATCACGCTCACCTTCCCAAACTGGTTCCAGCAGCCGTCCGAATCCACCGTTTCCTTCCCCAGCGGCTTGAATGCCGCCCGCCCTCTCGAGCACGTCACCTACGAGGATGTGCTGGATGCCCTCGACCTGGTAACGGATTACTTGCGGGCACTCCAGGATGACGCCGACAGCCGGCTCAACGTTGCCCTGCCGCTGCTCGGGTTGAGCATGGCATCGCTGCTGGATTACGCCGCCGAGTTCGATGCACTGGTTGAACGGTTGCGCTTGGCTGCCCTGCCGACCGTGCAGGCGCTGGATGCCTTCCTCGCCACCCTGCCGGGCGTCACCGGTGTGAATCTGCGACTTGACGGCACCGACCTGCGCATCTCCTTCGACCATGCCTTCACCCAGACCGGCAGTTTGCCGCTCAACATCAACTTCCCGTCCCTGTTGGCTGCTCCCGATAACCGCCTGGACGGGGTCAACCTGCTGCTGGCGATCGAAGCCTCCGGTTACCTGGCGGTTCAGGCACTGGTCAATTTCGAACTCGACCTCGGGCTGGACACCACCCGCATCGGCGACCCGATCGAGCAGGTTGCCTTCCTGGATGACAGCACCAATCTGACGCTCTCGCTGAGTGCCGTTGGGCAGGGCATGGACTTCCGTGCCAAACTGAACTCCCTCGACCTGTTTGTTCTGGACGGTTCGGCTGCCCTGAACGACAACGGCGACCCTGCCTCCCTGGGTTATGCCACCTGGAACTACACCCTTACCAATAACAACGGCGACAACCGTCATTACTTCGACGAGGTTATCCTCGCCGATACCAACACCACCGTCAATGGCGTGGCCGCGGTTGACCTGCCGCTCTTCTATCCCACCCGCGACACTCCGGCTGACGCGTTCGTCTCATCGCTTATCTTCACTGTTACCGACCTGAGCGATTTCTTGGGCGGAGACAAGTCGGTCGTCTTGTGGGATCCGAACGTGCCTAACCTGGGCATGGACGGCGGCATCCTGCTCAACGCCCCCAGCCTGCTCGACCTGCTGCTCGACCCCGAGACCCTCCTCGATGGCCTGGACGCCGCCCTCCTGCTGCTGCAGGACCTGCTTAACAACCAGGTCTTCAGCTTGGTGCTGCCTTTCATCGGCAATACGCTCGCCGACCTGGCGGAGGCGCAGTGGATCGATGGTCTGCGCCCAGGCATCCTGACACGCCTTGCCAACGACTTGCGCTCCGCCGCGGAGGATATCGACTTGGCGGGTGCCGTCTCTCTCATCACCACCGCTTTTACAGCCATCTGGGGTACGGGCGGCTTGAACATCCTCAATTCCCTGTCCACCTCCGGCTGCAGCGATACGGACGACTACTGCGAGTTCGACCTCGACCTGGATGGCACGGTCACCATCCCCGCCAGCAAACTGCCGTTCACCGTCGGATTGGACGGCATCGGTCTCCAGGTTGATGCAGAGGTCGCGCTGACCTATGCCTGGACGTGGCATTTAACCTTTGGCATTAGCGAGACCTACGGTTTCTACCTGGATACCGCCGACAGCGCTGAAATGGAACTCGCACTGGACGGCACCATCAGCGGGGCGATGGAAGGTGTCGCCCAATGGATCCATTTCACTGCCACGGACGGTTCCAACCTCCATCCTGCCGCCAGCAGCATGGATTACACCTTTACACTTGATATCACCGATCCCGACCAAAGTACAACCGACGGTGACGGCGACAGCCTGACATTCGTCGAGATGATCAACCCGGTCACCGAGCCGAAGGATGTCATGACCGCTACCCTGAACGGCTCGGTCGAGACCCATATCCAGCTGACGATCGCCTTCACCGAGAGCGGCTTCTTCCCCTCGCTGGGCGCGGATTTCGACATGTCCTGGATCTTCGTCGGTGTCGTCCTCGACCCAGAGTACCTCGGCGACCTGTTCTACCCCGCCAGCGGGTCCGACCTGCCTGATGTCGCCTACAATGATGTGCGCATCAACTTCGGCTCCTTCCTGTCTGACTACGTCGCTCCCATCCTGGAGGGTATCCGCGATGTACTAGCGCCCTTCGACTGGCTGATTGATCCGGATGACGGCCTGCTCTACCAGGTTGACCCGGTCATGTCCTTCCTGATGGGCAGCGACATCACCTTGCTGGACGAGATCGAGATGCTGTTCAGCGGCGTAAAGCAGATGCGCCCCTTCATTGATGCCATCGCGATGATCTACGGCGTTGCCAAGCAGGTCGGTACCATGGCAACCCAGATCGGCGGCAAATTCCTCGAACTGGGCGATCTCGTGTTGGATGATTACGACGGTACCCCCCTGACCGATTGGACGGTCGAAGAGGTCGAAGGGAAGATGGAAAATCTCGCCCCCGACTTCCTCTCGTGCCTGAAGCTCTCCTTCGGCGGGGATGAAGACGAGATCAAGTTCGCCAAGACCTTCAACACTGAGAGCCAGGACAAGAAACGTGAGACCGAGGGCTCGGTTGGGGCGGGCATCTCCGGTGGATTCACCTTCGACTTCCCGATCGTCACGAAGAGCAACAGTGTGCTGTTCCTGCTGGCCGGCCAGGACGTTGCCCTGGTCAATGTCTTCCTGCCGTCGTTCGTTGTCAATGCCAGCCTGCAGCAGAAGTTCATCGTCTGGCCCGTACCGCCGGTTTACATCCTCATCAGTGCTACCTTCACCATCACCATCGACGTCGATTTCGGCTACGACACGCGCGGCCTGCGCTTCTATTCCATCACCGGGCTGACGGAGGACATCTGGGACGGCTTCTACATCATCGTGCGCGACGACGAAGGCGAGCGGAAAGCGCAGTTGACCTTGAGTCTCGACCTGCAGGGCGGTGCCGGGGTCACGGTCGGCTTGGTGGATGTCTCGGTGCGCGCCGGCGTGACCGGTACGGGCTATTTCTACCTGCACGACCCGGATAATGACGGCAAGGTGCGCTGGCGCGAGATTGCCGAGGTCGCCGAGGCGAATTCCGGCTGGATCTTTGATGTCAAGGTGAAGATCGACATCTACATCAAGCTGGTGGTGGAGGTCTTCGGGGTGGAAGTCGCTGAAATCGGCGTTTCCTTCACGGTCTATGAGGAGGAATTCAACATCACCCTCCCGCCGCGCCTGGGTACTACCCAACCCGCCCCTGGCGGCTATATCCTGACCCTGAATATGGGTCACAACTCGGAGAAACGCAAGACCGGCGATCTGACCGACGGGGACGAGTATTTCACCTTAGCCCAGACCAGTTTCGACGGTACGCGGGCCAACCTTCGCATTACCGGCACCTTCCCCGGCTATACCGGCTGGCTTGACCCGCGCATCACCGCATACACCCGCATCATCAAGGTTATTGGCTATGGCGGCGAGGGCAACGACGGCTTGATCGCCACCGGGCTGGATATCCCGGTAGAGTTCCACGGTGGTGTGGGCGACGATACCCTGGCTGCCAGCAACCATGTCGATTCAGTTCTCTACGGCGATGCCGGTAACGACAGCCTGACTGCCGGCACGCAAGGTGACGAGCTCTACGGCGGCAACGGCAATGACACCCTGACGGGTGGTGCTGGGGATGACATCCTCGACGGGGGGCGCGACAACGACATCATCACCGGTGGCGCTGGGAACGACATCATCACCGGCGGCTCGGGCAATGATACCCTGACGGGCGGCACAGGCGATGATACCTACATCTTCACCAGTTTCGCCGGCAGCGATACCGTCACAGAGAACAGCGGGGAGGGCACAGACGAACTTGATTTCAGCAGTGCCTATGGCACTCTGAGTGGAACCATCGATAACACCGGTTTCCACCTGGCAGGCATGGGCTATACCGTGGAAGCCTCCCGCTCCATCGAGAACCTGTTGGGCAGCCGCGGCGGCGGCACGCTCGAATTCACCGCCACCGGCGACAGCGATCTGCATGTGGATGGCTTGAACGGTTCCGATACCTACATCGTCCGCTTCAGCCCTGATTATGGCGGTGCCCTGTACATCGAGGATACCGGCGCCATCTGGTACACCGACCGCTTGTACGTCCACGGCACGACTTCCGATGATGTCATCAGCATGACCAGCTCGACGTTCACTGCCACCGCCCCGGACCCTGCCGCCTTCGTATTCGATGAAGGAACCCTCGGCGACCACGGTTACGAGTTCTTCTATATCTATCTGCATGCCGGGAATGATACGCTCAATGCCGCCGGCTCCAACCCGGTCAATATCGCCCCCATCATATACCCGGACGACAAGAACGACCTCGGTGACGATACCCTTTACGGCGGCCTGGCGAATGAAACCTACATCTTCCTGAAGAACTGGGGCAACGATTTCCTGGATGCCGGTGAGGACACTGACGACGGCGACCTGCTCGACTTCCGCAGCCTGGATGACCGCCTGCTCTTCCGTATGGGCGGCGCTGGCGGGCTGGACGCCAACGCCCTGGTGGAGGACCTTGATGCGACCTTCACCCCAATCGGCAGCACGCTGGACTTTGCCTGGACATCTGTCGAGAAGGCATGGTCTGGTACAACGAAATTCGATGCTCTCCAGGGTCGTGACGAGGACAGCCGGTGGGTGGTGGATGGTCAGGACGATCAATATATCGTGCCATCCGTTCCCAGCACCATGCACTTCAAGTACTTCGAGCGCCTGTACGGCGGCTCAGCCTTCGACCAGATGGAGTTCAGCGGCACGCAGCGTTACGTGATCCGCGGCGGCGCGGGTGATGACCGCTTTATCTTCAACCCGGGCGTCGAGATCGTCGACCTGCCCAATCCTCCGCTGGCGGATATTGAATCCACCCTCGATGGTCAGGGCGGCATTGATACCCTCGATTACTCCTTGTTCTCCATCCCGGTGCAGGTCAATCTCTCGCTTGGCAGCGGAACCTCCATCGCCTATGGTGACACCGAACGCATTCTTAACATCGAGAACCTGCTTGGTGGTTCTGCTGACGACACCCTGACCGGCGATGTCAGCGACAATCTGCTGGTGGGCGGCGGCGGGGATGACGTCCTAGCCGGCGCGGAAGGCAACGACACCTACCTGTTTGCCGACAACTGGGGCGTTGATGCCGTCATCGAGACTGCCGGGGTGGGCGTGGATACCCTGTCCTTCGGCGGCATTACCCTGCCCGGTTTCCCGGCGTTGGACATCCTGCCCGCCTCTGCCGACCTTGACTTCCACATCCTCACCAGTGGCATCACGGTTAACGACTCCACCAACTGGGTCACCTATACCGATGCTGCCCCGCTGGATGTGGAGAATCTCACCGGTGGTAATGGCAATGACACCTTTGCCTTCGATGACGCTACCTTCCTGCCCGGTGCCATTGATGGCGGCTTGGGCAGTGATACGCTCGATTACAGCGCTTTCAACTCCTCACTCGACCTACACCTGACTGCCTTGGGGACCTCCGCAACGGGCTTCGCCGGCATGGAGCTCTCGCTCGGCGGCGGTTTCGACAATATCGATATCGTCCTGGGCGGTCTCTCTATCGAGGATGCCCTGACTGGAATGCATAATGTTGCCACATTCTACATTGCTGCCCTCGACAACCAGTATTCCGTCAGTATCAGTGTGCTCTCCTTCCGCGGCTTCGAATACCTGAATGGCGGCGGGGAGGTGGACCACTTCGAGTTCCATGCCACCAACCCGTACATCCTCGAGAGCCGAGGCGGGGCGGGTGATGACATCTTCTACCTGTTCGGCACAGCCACGGTTCCCGGGCGCATCAATGGCCAGGGCGGGCATGACCGCCTGGACTACTCCGCCTGGCTGGGCGGACCGGTGCTGGTCAACCTGGTTTCCGGCATCGCCACGGCCGTCTTTGGCGATGCCGCCGGCGGCATCGTCGGCATCGAAGGTGCTGTCGGTACCGATGATGATGACACCCTGCTAGGCGACCTGTGGAACAACTACTTCGACGGGCGCGGTGGGGACGACTACATCCTGGGCGCCGAAGGCGATGACACCCTGGAAGGCGGCACGGGCGATGACTACTTCGTTTTCCTCGCCAATTGGGGCAATGATGTGCTATCGGATGTCGCCGGGCTGCTCGATACGATCGATTTCTCGCAAGTCAACGCCGCCCTGACCATCACCATCGGGCTGGCGGGGCTCACGGTCAACGGCGCTGGTACGCTCACTGTCACCGGCAACTTTATCGAACAACTGCTCACCGGTCTGGGCGAGGATATCTTCATCTTCGTTGATGACGGCGTCGGCTTGGCTGGTTCGGTCGGCAAGATTGATGCCAGCCCGGGAGGCACGGAGGCTAACACCCTCGATTATGTCGGTTACCTGACGACGCCAGTAGCGGTTGATCTGGCAGTGACCCTGCCGGATGGATTCACGCCTGCCACTGGCACCGCCGGCGTCATGGATATCCTCAACGTGTTCGGCGGGGATGCTGCTGATGACCTGCGCGGGGATGACCTGGACAATGTCCTGCGCGGCCGCGGCGGCAATGATTACCTTGACGGACGTCTCGGCAGCGATACCATCGACGAATCCGATTCCGCTCTCGACCTGACCATTGACCTGTCCCTGAGCGGTTCGCCCCAATCCACCGGGCTCGGTTCTGATATCCTGATCAGTATCGAGAACATCCGCACCGGCTCCGGGGACGACACCCTGACCGGCGACGATCTTGCCAACCTGCTCGATGGCGGTACGGGCAATGATACCTACCGCTTCCTGGATGGCTGGCTGGGTGATACGGTCACTGATGTCGGCGGTTATGATACCTTCGATTTCTCGGCGGTCACCGTCCCGCTGACCCTGGCCTTTGGTGCCCAGGCACTCATTACGGATGGCCTCGGAAACACTCAGTCAGACCTCGGCGCTGATATCGAAGCCTTCATCGGCGGCCAGGTGGACGACCAATTCGAACTGTCCGGCTCCCAGGCGGTCAATCTCTACGGCTTCATTGGCGATGACACCTTCATCTTCGCCGCCGATGCCGTATTGACCGGCAGCCTCGACGGTGGCACCGGCAGCGATACCCTCGACCTGCATCAGATCGTCACTTCCCATGATGTCACCTTGAGCGGCGCAAATACCGAGGGCTTCACCGGCAGCGGCACGGACCTGGCTGCTTTCTCTGGCGTGGATATTCTGGTAGGCGGCGGCGGGACCTCCAACCTCCTGACTGGTGCCGACCAGGCCGCCCTGTGGACCTTCGATGCGGCTGATACCTACGACCTCTCCGGCCTGGTCCTCACCTTCTCCGGCTTCGAGATCCTGGCTGGCGGCTCGCAGGATGACACCTTCGCCTTCCAGCCTGGGGCGGTCTTTGACGGTTCCGTCGAGGGCGGCGCGCAAGCCCTGCACGACCGCCTCGATTACAGTGCTTACGATGCCGCCGTAACGATCAATTTCGAGACTTCCAAGT
The DNA here is from genome assembly GCA_040754355.1 of Chloroflexota bacterium. Classification (GTDB taxonomy): domain Bacteria; phylum Chloroflexota; class Anaerolineae; order Anaerolineales; family Villigracilaceae; genus UBA877. The sequence goes on from JBFMCM010000264.1 coordinate 14,840, forward strand.
CCACTGCCCTGACCGGCACCTTTGCTGGAATTGAAGACTCCCTCGGCAGCACGTACGGCGATACCTTGGTCAACTTCGATGCGGGCGGCACCTTCTACTTCACCGCTCCCGGTACCGGCAGCCTGGTGGCGCTCTCAGGCACCTACACCTTCACTTCCTTCGAGAACCTCAGCGGCGGCGCTGGCTACGATATCTTCGATGCCTCCACCTTCGCCGGACCGGTTGCCTTCGACCTGACGGCAGTGGGCCCTGATGGTTTCGACGGATTCGAGACCATCACAGGCTTCCACTTCTACAAAGTGGATGCCTTGGTGGGCACAACTTCACTTGCGAACGATTCCCTGACCGGGCTGACCGCCGAAGCCCTGTGGACCATGGTGGCTGCCTCGCAGGGCACCTACACCGACATCAGCAGCAGCCTTGTGCTCGACTTCTCATCCATCGAAAGCCTCATTGGCGAGAATAACCTCGATGTCCTCTCCTGGCAGGGCTATGCCGGCGGCGTGATGGTCAATCTTACCTTATCCGGCAGCCTGGATGGTTTCAACGGTTCCGGCACTGACCTGCCTGCCTTCGAAAACATCAATGTCCTGTGGGGCAGCGCCAACGCTGATACCTTCAACGGCAGTGCAGCCGATGCTCTATGGACCTTTACCTCGTCTGTGTATACCTACGCCTCAGGGACGGGTTCAGTTGAGTTCGTTTCCTTCGAGCAGTTGAACGGCGGGGCCGGGGACGACACCTTCGCCTTCGATGACGGCGCGGTGCTGGCTGCTGATATTGAAGGCGGTGGCGGGACCGACAACATTGATTTTGGTCTACTAAACAGCGGTGCCTATGCTGAGGTGAACCTGCAGACCTCCACTGCCACCGGTTTGCTCGGCAACTTTAGCGGCATCGAGCGTATGATAGGTGGTCCGGGTAATGATTATCTCATTGCCTCCAACACCTCCAATATCTTCCAGGTTACCGGCAGCAATGACGGTACCCTCAATGGAAGTTTCGATTTCATGGATGCCGATGCCTTGGTCGGTGGAACGCTTACCAACCAATTTGTCTTTGTTGACGGTGCGCTGTTCGCTGGCTATATCATTGGGAATTCTGGCTTCGACACACTTGATTTCTCTGCCTATCTGA
>JBFMCM010000265.1:0-3544 GCA_040754355.1 Chloroflexota bacterium
CGCGTTGGCGAGACCGACATCCTGCCCCCCGGCGAGGCTGCCCTCCACCAGCAACATGCGGTACCGGTCAGTGGGCCGCTCGTGCAGGCCTTCGGGCGTGTAGACCGACAGGTCCACCGCGTTGTGAATGACCGTCCAGGGGAGGCGCGTCGCCCCGTACCAGCCCTCCCACCAGTCGTGGACGAAGTGGCTCTGGTAGACCACCCGGTCGGCCAGGAAGCGGCGGATGAGCGCCAGAATACGGTTGTTGACCTCCGAGCGCAGGAAGTGCCGCAGGGATGTTTTCCTGCGGCGATGAAGCCAGTTCAACCCGTCCAGGCGGTGGACGACGCGCACGCCGCCGCGCCGCGCCCGCCATAACGGGAGCAGGCTGCGGGTCCCGGCGATGACCAGCACCGCCTCATAGGGTTTGTCGCCCAGGTCGAAACAGACCTGGATGCCGCGCCGCATCAGCCCGTCGGCCAGTTTTCCCTGGAAGGAAACCGGTCCGCCCGTGCCGCTCAATTTGGGGATGAGGCAAATGCGAGTCATATTGCGTCCGGATAAATGGAGTGCAGACTTTAGTCTGCTTCATCTTAGCGGACTAAAGTCCGCACTCCGAATATGGACAGAGCTCAATAATTCGTCACCCGGTCAATCAGGCCGCGCTCGCGCGCCCGCCGGTCACATAGGCGGAAGGTGTAAACCGAAACCACACCAAAAAGAACCGACAACCCGACCAGGATGCCGAGCAATTCCAGGTTGCTGAAGCGCGCCAACGTCGGGAAGACCTGCGCCACGTCGCCGATCAGCGAGCGCCGGACGAGTTCCAGCCAGTAAGTGATAGGCATGGCGAAGCCGACCGGCTGCAGCCATGCCGGCAGCACGTCCAGCGGGTAGATCGCCCCGGAGAACAGGAACAGCACCCCGGAGACGCTTTCGGCGATGAAACCGGAGTGGCGCACGATCAGCAGGCTGATGGCGCCCAATACCAGCCCCATCAGAGCCAACATAATCACGCCGATCACCATGGTGACGGCAAACAGAAGCCAGTCGGCCTGCAGCGGGTCGAAGGTCACGTGCAGGAACAGCACCCCGGCCAGGATGGTGATGAGCACTGAAAGTGAGGCGGTCAGGAAGCCGGCCACGCCGCGTCCCAGCAGGTAGGCCGGGATGCGGATGGGAGCGATGTACATGTATTTCAACGTGTGATAATGCTCGCGGTCATCAATCACCGCCCACGAGACGCCGTTCATGATGGAGAAAACGTAGGTATAAAAAGCGTTTCCCAGGAAGATGTAGGGGAAAAGTGGGTCGGTAAAATTGTTGCCGGTGATGACGCCGTACATGATGACCAGAATGGCGGCGCGTGCCACCGGGCGAACAATGGAGTAGATGGCGAAAAGAAGCGGGTCGGTCCAGTTGGAGGTGATCTGCCAACCCAGCCAGGCGGCAAACCTGAACGAGCGCCACGCCTCGGACGCTTCGACAGGCCCAGCGCGCCGCCCGCGACCTGTTACCGGTAAGTCAGCCATGATTTACCTCCTCGCCTCGGTCAACCGTCCCTCGCGGATGGCGCGTTTCTCGGTGTAATCCAGGAGCAGTTTTGCTCCCACTAGGAAGAAGACGCACAACCCCACCAGCACGCCAATCTCCACGCTCGGGGTCAGGAAGCCCAGGCTGAAAGCGGAGGGGAAGACCAACTGGCGCATGGCGTCCAGGCCGAGGGTCAGCGGGATGAGCGAGGCGGCGGCCGCGACCCAGAAGGGCAGCGACTTGATCGGGAAGTAGAACCCGGAGACCAGGTTCACCGGCTCCTGCACCAGGTCCGAAACCGCCCAGGCCTCGCGCCCGAAGAGCAGGAAGGCCGAGGCGAACATCATCCCCATCCCATACAGGGCAGTCATCGAAAGGGCGAAGACGGCAAAGAGTTGCAGCGGGTCCACCACCTTGTACTGGATGTCGAACATCCACGAACCAAGCAGGATGATGACCGTCGAGCGCAGCAGGGTGGCGACCATGCCGCCCAGCGCCATTCCCAGCAGGATGGCCATCATCGAACTGGGAGTAATGATGTAAAGAGCCAGGTTGCCCTGCTCCTTTTCCCAATACAACTGCGACGACATGCTCCACAACACGTTCATCCAAAAAGCCATCATCGCCCCGCCCATGACCACGAAGCCGACGTATTCCTGAGGCGCGTGGAGGGCTTTGTAGACCAGCACGTACCCGACTACCGAACCCAGCGGCATGAGGATATCGAACAGCATCCAGGAGGTCTCGCGCTGCTGGCCGATGACGCGCGGGTAGGAGCGGGCAAGGATCGTCTGGAAGAACAACTTCCAGCCGGTATTTTTCGGACCGTGGACGGTGGACGGTTGACCACTGTCTACGGTCTTCGGTCCATGGTCGGTCTTACTCATTTGTACCTGCCTGTTCCACATCTGCCATGCTCTTGCCGACCAAGTCCACGAACACATCTTCGAGCGTCGGTTCGCGCTTGCTGAGTTTCATGATGCGGACGTTCTTCTGGTTCAGCACGTTGATGACGCCGCCCAGCGCGCCCTCCTCCACGAGGATCAGGTTCAAGGTCGCGCCGCCGTCGTATTCTGCCGTGGTCGCCTTGCGCACCTCGGGCAGGTCTTCGATTATCTGCGCCTTCAGCCCGTTGAGCGGGGTGGTCTCGACCTCGAAGATGGCGTCTTTTTGCAGGCGCTGTTTCAGGACGGAGGGTTTGTCGCAGGCCAGGACGCGCCCCAGGTTGATGATGGCGACCCGGTCGCAGAGTTCGTCGGCCTCGACCATGTAGTGGGTGGTCAGTAGCAGCGTCCGGCGGTTTCTGCTACCCTCACCCTGACCCTCTCCCAGGGGGCGAGGGGATTCATCCACCCACTCGCGGATCAGGGCGCGCACTTCGCGCGAGGCGCCCACGTCCAGGCCGAGGGTCGGTTCATCGAGGAACAGGACGTCCGGGTCAGTCATGAAGCCGCGCACGATGTTCATCTTCTGGCGCAGACCTGTCGAGAGGTCCGATGATTTCGTGTGCCGCCGGTCGTAAATGCCGACGCGCTTGAGCAGGTCGTCAATGCGCTGGTAGGCTACTTTGGATGGCACGCCATAGAACTGCGAAAACATCCACAGGTTTTCGCGCACCGTCAGCAGGCCGTAGCCGGAGGATTCACCGCCTGAGACCATGTTGATGAGCGGGCGGATCTTGCGCGCTTCCTCCACCACGTCGAAGCCAGCCACGCGCGCCCGGCCGGAGGTTGGAGCGAGCAGCGTGGTCAGGACTTTGATGAGGGTCGTCTTCCCGGCGCCGTTCGGACCGAGCAAGCCGAAGAGTTCGCCGCGCTCCACTTGCAGGCTGACGTTATCCAGCGCAGCCAGTTCCTTGCGGATTTTCTTTTCTTTCTTACTGCCGCGCATCTTGTAGATGCGCCCCAGCGATTCGGTTTCGATGGCGAAAGCGGTCATTTGGGCTCCAAACAGTGATGACAGTTCCTCAAAAGTTCGAGGAGAGGGGGGGGGGGGGGGGGGGGGGGGGGGGGGGGGGCCCCCCGCCCCC
>JBFMCM010000266.1:0-2568 GCA_040754355.1 Chloroflexota bacterium
CGTGGCCGATGAACAGAAGCGGCATTTTCTCGGACATATTTGGCTCCTTTACCGATAAAGATACTCTCGTAAATAGTGACTACGGGGAAAAATATTCGTTCACTAAATCAGTATTATTTGCGGCGGAATGATAATCCAAAATAAGGAAAAAATCACCCCTAGTAGCAATCTTCCCGGACATTTGCGCGGCATAATCATTCAATAAAGCAAAAAAGGCTTCATCGCCGATACGGGCGCGCAAGTCACTTAAGAATTGCGCCCCGCGCAAATAGACGGCGTTAGCGTATGTCTGGAAATCGTTGGAAGCGTAAATCGTCGAATCTACATACCCCGTCGGAGAGAAAGCGTTCACCCGAAACTGCCACCAGGCCTCGGACACAGCGGGGTAATTTTGCTCGTAAAAAAGATATTCGCTGTACGTGGAAAGCGCTTCGTCCAGCCAGGGTTCGAGCGCCTGGTCATTGCCTACCAGGCCGAACCACCACTGATGGGCGGTTTCATGGACAGCCAGATCAATCAGGTAATTGAGTTTCGTTCCATCGTCCGCGAGATAAAAATCCCGGCCCAGAAAGAAAAGGCCGGTGTACTCCATCCCGTCGTAGAAATCGGCCTCGACAATGTTCAACACAGGATACGGATACGATCCGAAGTGTTCCTGATAAGTCGTCAGCGCCAGGGACACCTCGTCCAGCAGGCGCACGCCTTGCACTTCCTCGTCCGGGAAATAGTAACTCGTCACGGTTACGTTGTCCACTAATCGCGATGATTGTTCGAACTCATCACTGATTGAAACAGCGAAAGAACGAGCACCTTCCAGCCGGAAATTTCCTCCAGTCAATGATCCACTGGCGGCAATGATAAGATCTGTAGTCGAGCCAGTGGGAGTGATGGTCACATCGAAATCTGCCGCGTCATAGACAAGATGCTCGCCCACCTCCCCCGGCGGATGCAGCACCCACCCGGCACTGTAGGGCACCACGAACGGATACCAGTCTACCAGGTTGATTTGGTCAGTCTTGTACCCAAATAAGTGAAAATGATCGGCGGGAGGTAAGGACAGATCGTATCGAATATTCAGATTTACAAATTCATTCGCCGCCAGCGGCGGGTCAAGCCAGACCTCCAGCCGGTTTCCGTCCAACGAATATCCGCTTACATTTTGGCCGGAAAGAGTCGCGAGCGAAAAGCATCCGCTCAACAGGTTCGGTTCGACCGCCAGCACCAGCATATCCAGAACGACGCCAGTGGAATTTTGGTAGGAAATATTTTCATCCACCGACAATTCATGCGCAGCGTAGTCCAACAGGACCCGCATGGTATATTTTGAACGCACACTTGGCTGAGAGGTGGCGCTGAGAGTCGGCAAGGTAGAGGTAAAGGTAGCAGCAGGAATTGAGGTGTTCGACTGCGGACCAAACGGCGTGGACGAGAGAGTGGCAAATGGATTGTAGGTGACCGTGGGACCGGCGGGGGAAGAAGTGAAGGTGACAGAATTGCAAGACGCAAAAGCAAAAAACAATACGACAAAAAACACAACGAATAAACGGCGCATGCCTATTTCTTCCAAAGCAGGCCGCGATGCGGCGCGAAGAGGAATACCAGCAGGAAAAATGTTGTGGCTGTCAGCACGATTGCCGAACCGGAGGTGATGCCGAGGTAGTAGGAAACGTACAGACCGATGACGCCTGAAAAGGCCGCCAGCGTGGCGGAGATAACCATCATGGAGGGCAGGCGGCGGGTCAGGAGCGAGGCGGTGGCCGCGGGCGTGACCAGCATCGCCACCATCAACGCCACACCGACCGTCTGCATGGCAACGGCAATCGTCACAGCGATCAAAACCAGCAAGAGGTTGTTGAGGCGGTTCACCGGCAGGCGCAGCGTAGTCGCCAGTACCGGGTCGAAGGAAATGGTCAGGAATTCCTTGTAAAAGGCCAGCACGATCAGTAGGACCGCCCCACCGAAGACTGCCATCCAGACCAGGCTCTGAACTGTGACTCCCAGCACGTCGCCGAATAAGAAATGGCTCAGGTCTACCGCGTAACTGCGGACGGTGGAAATGATGGCAATGCCCAGGGCAAACATACCGGCAAAGATGATGCCGATGGCGGTGTCTTCCTTGATGCGTCCACTCTTGGTGATCGCGCCTATGCCCAGGGAGGCCGCCACGGCTGTCCCCAGCGCCCACCAGAAGAGCGGCTCGCGCGCGCCGTTGCTGACGAGATATCCAACTGCCACCCCCGGCAGGATGGTGTGCGCCAGCGCGTCGCCGAAGAAGGCCATGCCGCGCAAGACAACGTAGGTGCCAACCACTGCGCAGACGATGCCCACTAAAACAGCAGCAACCAGGCCGCGTATCATGAAGCCATATTTTAGAGGGTCAACAAAAAAAGACAGAATTTCCATTTTCGATTTACGATTTACAATTTGCGATTTACGATTTTCGGTTGGAAATCACCTGTCGGGTTCGCAATGTTTTCAACGAAGCAACCGTCATCGCTAGAATCTCATCGGCTTCCTTCGCAAGAGGAGCTACTATTTCTTTGGAAAAAAGATTTGCCTCTACAATCA
>JBFMCM010000267.1:0-4458 GCA_040754355.1 Chloroflexota bacterium
GGTCGAAGCCGCGCCCGTCGTCGCCGACTTCGAGCAGCACCCGGTCGGAGGTGGTCCACATGTCTATGGACACCTTGCTGGCGTTGGCGTGTTTGGCGATATTCGCCAGCGCTTCCTGACAGATGTGGAAGAGGGTCATCGCATTGGCCTGCGGGAGTTCGTCGAGGAATTCACTCTTCGGCCCGGCAAACGAGACCTCCACTTTGGTGTTCTGGCGGAATTCGGCCACCAGCCGCCCCAACCCTTCCACCAGGCTCTCGCCGCGCAACTGGCGCGGGCGCAGGTCGAGGATGTAGTTGCGGATGTCGCGGATGGTATGGTTGAGGTCTTCCTTCGCCTTGTTGAGTCCCTCTTCCGCTGCCTCTGGATTTTCGCGCAGCAACATGCGGGCGTTTTCGAGCGACAGCCCCACCCCGTAAATGGACTGGATGATGCCATCGTGCAGGTCCATACCGATGCGGTCGCGTTCCTCCAGCACGGCGAGCCGCCGGGCGTTGTAATGCAGGCGGGCGTTCTCGATGGCCGTCCCGGCCCCGGAGCCCACCGAGACCAATAACTGCACCTCGTTTTGCGAAAAAGCCTTGCGGTTGCGCGTGGCGAGAGTCAGCACGCCGACCACCGCGCCGCGCGCCGTCAGCGGGATGCAGGCGATTTGCTTGAACCCGGCCTCCACCACCGCCTGGCGCACGGTCGGGTCGTCGCGCTCGAGGCGGCTGCTGATGACCGGGGTGAGCGTCTCGGCCGCCTGGCCGATCATGCCCTCGCCCACCTTGAACCGGTTGCGGGTCCAGAAGGCTTCGGCCGCCTCCCCGCGGTGCAGGGTCAGGCGCAGGGTCTCTCCGTCTTCTTCCTTCAAGAATATTTCCCCGGCCTCCACCTTGAAGTGCGCCATCAGCAGGGCCAGGGTCTTGTTCAGGATTTCATCCAGTTCGAGCGACGAGCCCATTGCCGAACCAACCCGGTTGAGCAACGCCAGTTCGTCGTTGCGGCGGGCCAGTTCCTGGTCGTGGTCTTGCAGGCGTTCGTAGAGGTGGGCATTCTCGATGGCGGCCCCGGCGTAGGCGGCCAGCATCTCGATGATCATCTCGTCGTCGGCCGTGAATTCCGGTGCGCCTTCCTTCTCGGTCAGGTAGATCTGCCCCAACTGGCGCTTGCCCAAGCGAATGGGCACCCCCAGCATGGAATGCATCTCGGCATGACCGGGCGGGAAGCCCACGCTGCGCGGGTCGGCGGAAACCTCCGGGATGCGGATGTTCCCGCTGTCGCCGCGCATCAACGCGCCGATCAGGCCCTCGCCGCGCGGCGGATGGGGAATGCGCTTGATCTCCTCGGCAGTCATGCCAACGGTGATGAAATGCTTGAGTTTGCCGCCTTCGTCCAGCACCCCCACGGCAGCATAACGCGCCCCGGCCTGCTCGCAAGCCAAGGCCGCGATACGCTCCAGGAGCGTTTCCAGGGATATATTTTTAACCAACTCCAGGCTCGCCCGATGTAATGCAATCAGCCTCTCTTGCAGTTCTTCACGCGTCAAGAGCATGGGGGACACCTCGGCAGTAATTCTACTCTAGATGTCCGAATACGCCAAGTTTGATAGGTTTTGCCAGAACCCAAGCATAAAATAACCCCATGACCTCCTCCCGCATCCCCGGATTCTACAACCTGCCGCTCGACGACCGCCTGGACAAACTGGCCGAAGCCGCGCGCCTCTCCCCCGAAGAGAGCGAATCACTGCGGACCGGAGGCCTGACTCCAGACCAGGCTGACCATATGATCGAAAACGCGGTCGGGACCTTCGGCCTGCCGCTCGGCATCGGGCTGAACTTCATCGTCAACGGACGCGAGGTACTCGTCCCGATGGCCATCGAGGAGCCGTCGGTCATCGCCGGTGCTTCGTTCATGGCTAAACTGGCGCGCGCTGGAGGCGGATTCACCGCTACCACCAGCGAACCACACATGATCGGACAGATGCAGGTGCTGGACGTGGTCAACCTCGAGACAGCGCGCCTGATGCTGCTCGAGCACAAAGCCGAGTTGCTGGCCGCAGCGGACGAGATAGACCCCCTCCTGAAGAAACTCGGCGGCGGGGCGCGCGGACTGGAAGTGCGCGTCATTTCCGACTCCCCCATCGGCCCGTTTCTTGTCGTTCATCTCATCTACGATGTGCGCGATGCCATGGGCGCCAACGCGGTCAACACAGCCTGCGAGCAACTCGCCCCGCGCCTCGAAGCCATCACCGGTGGACGCGTCCACCTGCGCATCCTGTCCAACCTGGCGGACCGGCGCCTCGCCCGCGTGCGCTGCACGATCCCGGTCAAGGAATTGGCCTTCGATGATTTCCCCGGCGAACGCGTCCGGGACGGGATCCTTTCAGCCTGGGCCTTCGCCGCGGCGGACCCGTACCGCGCCGCCACGCACAACAAGGGCATCATGAACGGCGTGGACGCGGTCGTCATCGCCACCGGCAACGACTGGCGCGCCATCGAAGCCGGGGCGCACGCCTACGCGGCGCGTTCCGGGAAATACACCTCGCTTTCCACCTGGGGCAGGGACGCGGATGGCAACCTGGTCGGCACGCTGGAAATGCCGATGGCCGTCGGCATCGTCGGCGGGGCGACCAAAGTGCACCCGGCAGCCAAAGCCGCCCTCAAACTGATGGGCGTCAAGACAGCCGCCGAACTGGCCGAAATCATCGTCGCGGTCGGGCAGGCGCAGAATTTGGCCGCCCTGCGCGCCCTGGCCACCGAAGGCATCCAGCGCGGGCACATGTCCCTGCACGCCCGGCAGGTGGCGGTTGCCGCCGGGGCAACCGGCGACCAGATCGAACAGGTCGCCGCGCAGATGGTGGCGGAGAAGACGGTGAGAATTGATCGAGCGGAGGAGTTGGTGAGAAAGTGCTTGGCGAAGCGATAGAAATCGCTCTGTTATGACTTTTTGTATATCATACTTGACAAATAGTATATCTTTTTGTATAGTAGAACCATGATCATCCAAAGAGACATCTATACCCAAATAGCGCCTTTGTTGCCTTCGTCGGAAGCGATTGTCATCACAGGTATGAGGCGCGTCGGAAAGACGACACTCCTCAAATATATCTATGACCAGATAGACTCAACAAACAAACTCTACCTGGATCTGGAAAACCCCCGCAACCAGACTTATTTCCAAGAAGTGGATTATGATGCAATAAAGAAAAATCTCGAACTTCTAGGTTTGCGAAAAGAAGGGCGGGCTTACGTTTTTCTGGACGAAATCCAATGGGTGAAGCAATTGCCCTCTATCGTGAAGTACCTGTTGGATACATACCAGATCAAGTTCGTGCTAAGCGGTTCTTCCAGTTTCTATCTGAAAAACCTGTTTTCCGAATCGCTGACGGGACGAAAATATATATTCGAACTATACCCTTTCACGTTCCGTGAATTCCTGGTGATGAAACAGGCTCCCATCAATGAAGAAACATCCAGCCAAACCTCCCTGGCTTTTTATAGCACCTATAAAACCTATATGGATGAGTACCTGCAATACGGCGGTTTCCCCGGCGTTGTATTGAAAACGACCGAAAGTGAAAAGCAAGCCGCCCTTGATGATATCTTCACCTCCTACTATCAACTGGAGGTCCTGCAACTTAGTGATTTCCGTAAAAGCCATAAAATCAGGGATTTACTTTTTCTCCTGATGGGACGCGTCGGCTCACGATTGGATATACAAAAACTTGCCAACGCCCTCGGCATTTCCCGCGTGACTGTGAATGAGTATCTTGCCTTTCTTGAAGGAACATACTTCATCAAAGTTGTAACGCCGCATACCACCAACAAGGATGTCGAAATCCGCAAGGCGGGTAAACTCTATGTGTGCGACACAGGACTTGTCCGACGCTTTGCCCAGGTAGACGAAGGAGCCTTGTTCGAAAATGCTGTGTACTGGAATATACAGAGAAAAGGAACCGTTCAGTATTACCAGCGGAAAACTGGCGTCGAAATTGATTTTATTCTTGACCAGAAACAAGCATACGAAGCAAAACTTCATCCCGAAAAAGAAGATATGACCAGGTTGCATGCTTTGAGCAAAGATATTGGAATCGAAACGATGAACATCGTAGGGCGGGATTACGTTCCGATACAGGATGTTGTATATCTGTATAACTTATAAGGAAAAAAATGACAGGCCATTCCTCCCACTCCCCCACCCTCCTCAAGCCCGCCAAACCCGTTGGCATCATTGGCTACGGGGCGTATGTGCCGCGTTATCGCCTCCCGGCGCGCGAAGTGGCCCGCATCTGGACCGGCGGGCGCGCCTCCGGCCTGCCCATCAAGGAGAAAGCCGTCCCCGGGCTGGACGAGGATGTCATCACCATGTCGCTCGAGGCGGTGCGGAACGCGATGAAACGCGCCGGGATTGACCCGGCCGAGATCCGCGCCGTCTGGATCGGGTCCGAGTCGCACCCGTACGCGGTCAAACCGA
>JBFMCM010000268.1:0-22162 GCA_040754355.1 Chloroflexota bacterium
CGCTTTTTCGCATTTGCATTTCTGTGGTGGTTGTTTTTTCGACGAGGGTCAGGTATTGATCCCGACTGAATGGGTTGGCATACAGGTCGCGTGCATTGACTCTCTGTAAGGTTGGCAAGTCGGGGAATCCGAACATTTTGAGGAAAGCCGGGTTGGCGTCCAAGATTTGGCCTTCTGGTGAGGTGCGATAGACGCCGATGGGCAGGTCATCGAAAAGAGTCCGGTATTTGGCCTCCGACAATCTGACCGTTTCGATGGCGCGGTCGAGATGGGCTGCCATAAAGTATGCGACTGCCGCCAGCATGAATAATAGAAAAAGTTTGAAGAATGTTATATCCAGCGTTTCATCCTGGTCAACCCTTGCAGAGAGCAGGAAATATAGAATCGCGGATGCTCCTGCTGTGGGAAAGGAACTTGTGGGGCGGAGGGTGAAACTGGAGATGATGATTGGAATCAAAAACGCCCAGAATGAATTGGCAAATCGGTCGGGTTCTGAAACAATGGCAATTCTGCCCAGGTAAAGCGATAGGGTGATAACAGCGGCCAAATATACGAGGCCGTGCCGGTTGATCGCCCAAACACCGGCGAGGAATCCAAACCCGATGAGGCCCACAAAAAAATATTGCTGATCAATGGCCGAATTGGTGGATAGCCACAACCATAGATTGGCGAGAAGTAAAACGAGATTGAACACGGCACTGATAATGATCAGCCGGGCCAGCAGCCGACCGCGCCGCTGCTGCTCGGGTGTCCCTCGACGGACAGCGGTGATCTTATCCATGAATGGAGTCTGGAGCGTATGCATTTTAGCCTTGCCTCATCAGGAAACTTTGTTGTTATTTTAGCCCTTTTGGGGACAAATGCAATTAATAAAAACGAAAGGGCTGGCATTGTTGCCAGCCATTCCAAGTTCATCCGAGTATTTTTGCAACTGCTCCGGCCATCAGCGCGGCGGCCCGGGGCAGGGCATCCTCGTCAATATCGAATTTTGGGTGGTGATGGGCGGCGGTCAGACCTTTATCTATATTGGCCGAGCCGACGAAAAAGAAACAACCCGGCACTTTCTCCATGATGTATGCCATGTCTTCAGAACCCATGGTGACGTAGTTGGCAGTTTCTATTTGTGTATTTGGAAAGAGCTGCCTGGCTGCATCTTGGACATGCACTGCAAGCGGGGCATGGTTGATGACTGCCGGGGTCAGCAGTTTCAGTTCAATTTCCACTTGACAGCCCATTGCCTCGGCCACCGACCAAACGGTTTTCTCGAAGCGCTCCAGGACCCGCGCGCGGATTTCTGGCTCGAAGGTCCGAATCGTCCCGGTCATTTCTACCGCCGGAGGGATGACGTTGAATGTTTCGCCGCCGTGAATTGTGCAAACACTGACCACTGCTGACTGAAGCGGAGGAATGTTTCGCGATACGATTCCCTGCAAGGCGGCAACGACCTGCGCCGCGGCCAGGATCGGGTCGGAGGCAAAATGGGGGGCGGCGCCATGACCTCCTTTACCGACCACCCTGATCTTGAAAATCTCTCCACCGGCCATCGAAGGCCCGTCCGAAACGCCAATCCAGCCAAGAGGTTGTTCGTTCCAGAGGTGCAATGCCAGAGCGTAATCCACCTTTGGATTATCGAGCAGGCCGTCTTCGATCATTCTTTCTGCACCGCCCAGTCCTTCCTCGGCGGGCTGGAAGGTGAGTTTGACTGTCCCGGAGAGTTCATGGCGATGGGCTAGGAGCATTTTAGCAACAGTCAATAGAATGGCCGTATGCCCGTCATGTCCGCAGGCGTGCATCACACCGGGATTTTGTGAAGCGTACGGCGCACCGGTCTCTTCGATGATCGGCAGGGCATCCATGTCAGCCCGCACGAGGACGACCGGGCCGGGCTTTGCGCCTTCGATGAGCGCAACCACGCCTGTGCTGCCCACACCTGTGGTCACTTCCAGGCCGAGGTCGGTTAGTTCTTTGGCGACAATGCCCGCGGTGCGAAATTCTTGAAATCCCAGTTCTGGGTGCACGTGGAAATCACGGCGCAAGGCGCGGGTGTAGTCGAATAAAGCCTGGGCTTCTGAAAGGAAATCGGTCATGGATGCATTTTCCTTTGTTGGATTTTCTGTTTACCGATTGAATTTCACCACACGGAATTTTTCTTCATAACGCGGATTCTCGTCGGTGCTGTCCTCGGTATGGCGGGAACGCATGCGCGCCTCGAACTTGACCGGATCCCCGATCTGAGACTTGTGCTCCATTAACGCCTGGAGTTTGGTTTCCCAGTTTTCGGTTACGTCGAAGACGACGGTCACCTGGCTTGTCAGTGATACCCACACCTCGCCCGGAGTGTGCGGCTCCAGGCCCTCCTCCTTGAACAATTCGGGGAAATAATGCACGCTTCCGGCGGCCGGGAAGACGGCATCCAGCACGATTTGACCCGCGGCGCGATGGTCCGGGTGGTTGAGACCGTAGCCTGCGGAAGGGAACAGGTTGGTGGGGTCGCAGGTGACAAGGACGTCGGGTTTTTCCTTGCGGATGAGGCGGACGATCTCGCGGCGTAGGTCAAGGCTGGGGACGAGGTAACCGTCCTCCAGGTCCAGGAAGCGCACGGATTTGACGCCGATGACATTGGCGGCATTTTGTTGTTCCTCGTGGCGGGTGGCGCACAGTTCGCCGGGTGTTGTATCCAGCCCACCGCCTTTGTCTCCGCAGGTCAGTAAAAAATAATGGATTTCATGCCCCGCTTTGGCCCAACGGGCAAGCGTCGCGCCGCAAAAAAATTCCGGGTCATCCGGATGGGCCAGGATGACCAGGATTTTTTGTGGAGTTTCCCAGATACCGGGTTGTTCGGTCATCATTTCGTCTCGCAGTTTCCGTTACAGTCTCCGCAGGGCTGCTCTGATTTGCGCCGCAGGGCTTCGAGTTCGTCCCAGGGTTCCACCTGATCGCGGTGAAATTCGCGCCCACCCACGTCTGGCAATTCCACCCGGACGGTCATCCGCAGCGGGTTGACGTCCAGGACTTTGCCTTCGCCCATGGGTGTGACGACGCGTTTGTTGCGCTTGGGGAGTTCCTTGCGGGCGGCAGCGTATTGCTCGTACTCGTAGACGAGGCAGCAGCGCAGGCGTCCGCACATGCCGGTTATCTCTTGAGGGGTAAGTGAAATACCTTGTTCTTTTGCCATCTTGATGGAAATGGGACTGAACTCGGTCAGGAATTTGGAACAACAGCGGGTTTCCAGCCCGCAGGCACCCATGCCGCCCAGAAGTTTCGCCACGTCGCGCGGACCGATCTGCCGCATCTCGACCTGCGACTGCGGGTACTGCTTCTGCATGTCGTGCCGCAGGGACTTAAGATCGGCCTTGTCTTCCGTCTCCGTGCTATACATCAGCAAGAGGCGCGTCCCGTCGAACGAGAATTCAGCCGTAACAATTTTTACTCCGGATAACTTCAATTGCGCGGCGCGCTCGCGGCAGGCGATCATGGCCTCCAGTTCTTTCTGCGCCCACATGCGCCGGAGGACAAGATCGCGCGGGGTGGCAAGCCGTTCGATTGGCTTCCAGCCTTCCGGCGAAGCAACGGGATCTTTTACTATCTGAATGACTTCGCCTAACTGTCTCCCGCGCGACGTCTCGACAATTACATGATCACCGCTCTTGATCTGAGGCAGCGACGAGGCATCGAAATGGTAGGATTTTCCTATTTGGGCAAAACGGATACCGACAATAAGAGGATTCATGCGGCTGATTATACCGTATTGACAGAGGGAGTAAAATAATATTGGCGATTGTCCTTTCGACCGGTTCGCCTTTGGGAAGAAAGTGAGGCCCTCATGAAGAAATGGTATCCAGAGGACTGGAAATTTGTGATCGAGGTGCTGAAAGTCGGCAAAGAGATCAAGGCCGAAGAATGCCGCCGGGGACTGGAGCCGGGGGATACCTTTGAATGTGAGTTTGGTACTCCCAATGGTCTATGCCCGACTGCGTTCATCAAAATTTTTCCGGCCATGGAAGCCGTCCGCTGCGGCGGTGACTTGCGAAACCTGGGCGGCAGAGAGGCGGACGAAATAACATTTTCCTGCCCTGACGGCGCGGTGATGTTCAGGTTGAGAGGCCAACCGGTTGCATAAGAAATGAGCCGCCTGATTCGGCGGCTCGTTTTTCATACCACGTTGATGGTTGGCCCGTTCTTTTGATTGAGCGCTTCGATGCTGACGCGCGCCGCGACCTGCTCAGCCGCGGACTTGAGCGCTTTGGCCGCCTCCGAATCGGGGTGGGACACTACCACCGGCTCGCCGCTATCGCCGCCGATTCTCACCGACGGTTCCATCGGTATCGCTCCCAGGAACGGAACTTGGGCGATTTTTGCCAGGTCCTCGCCGCCGCCCGAGCCGAAGAACTCACCGCGCATGTTTTCGATGATGCCCAGGATGGGGACTTCCAGCGTCTTGAACATCGTCAGGCCGCGGCTGGCATCTTCCAGCGAAACGGCCTGTGGCAACGTGACAATGACCACGCCTGAGAGGGGAAGGGTCTGCGCCAACGAGAGGGGCGCGTCGCCCGTACCGGGCGGCAGGTCAATGATCAGATAATCCAGTTCGCCCCATTCCACGTCAGCCAGGAACTGGCGAATCGCAGAGTTAAGCATCGGACCTCGCCAGATGAGCGGTTGACCGGGCTTGACCAGGAAGCCCATGGACATCAGTTTCACGCCATAAGCCTCCGCAGGGACGAGTTTATTCCCGTTCGACCCGGGTATGTCGTGCACGCCCATCATGGTCGGAATGTTGGGACCGTAAATGTCCGCGTCCATCAAGCCGACACGCGCCCCGGTCTGGGCCAGGGCCACGGCGAGATTGGCGCTGACAGTACTCTTCCCCACGCCGCCTTTTCCCGAGGCCACCGCGATGGCGTTGCGGACGGGTAATTGCATCAAGCCGCGCATCCGGCCATCGTTGGGTACATTGGAATCCATTTTGATGTTGACGGTTTTCACACCGGGAATAGCCAGGACCGCCTCGCGGACGGATTTTTCGATGCTGCCTTTTAATGGACAGGCAGGCGTGGTCAGCAAAACGGTCAACGAGACCGCGTCCCCTTTGATTTCCAGGTCGCGGATCATGTTAAGTGTGACCAGGTCCTTATGCAGTTCTGGTTCTATCACTTTACTTAGGGCGGCAATGATCGAATCTTGGGAGATGTTTTTTGGCATGGTTTACCTTTATTTTGATGGAGCGATTTCGCTCCAGGATCGGTGGAGATATTCTTTTACTTCAGACTTTGCAGTTTCAAACATAGATACGAGGTCTTCGTCTGAACCATGGAAGTGCTTTATAACATGTTTGGAACACTCTGTGCAACCCTGGGCCGCGCGGTAGGTATTGGCGTTGCAAGTGGAGCAGTTTGCCAGGCGGGCCATCAGCAGCACAAAGGCGGTCTGCTCCAGGGAACTGTCGGCCAGTTTTACAGTGGCAGTCACCAGGTCACGCCAGGTTGCGCCGCGTAATTCCGCCAGTTCGGGAATCAAGCGCGGAGGGAAGAGCAGTTCCGTCTGGCTGGCAGGCATGGATACCTTATTCAACGTGGGCGGCGCGGGCGGCTTCCTTGGCGGCGCGGGCAGCGTTTTCGCGCCCCGCGTTGACCGGGCGGATGCTTTCGTAGTATGAGGCCGGCTTGGCAAGTTTGGCCTTGTCGAACAGGTTGCGCCCGAAAGAGGCCAGTTCGTAATCGTGGTCCATCTTGATGGCGTCGAAGGGACAGTATTCTGCGCACAGGCCGCAATTCATGCAAATGTCGGCGTCAACGTAGAATTCAGCCGGGTCGGGAATCGGCCTTCCGGTGGCCGGATCTGTGCTGCGGACGATCCAGATGCACTGCGGCGGGCAGACGCGCGAGCAGATGCCGCACGAGGTGCAGCGCATGACCTTCTCGCCAGCCTCGCCCTCGTCGTAGACCAGGAAGGGGACGAAGCGGAATTCCTCCGGGACTGGGATTTTCTCTTCGGGGTACTGGACCGTGAAGATGCCGCGCCCGTCCTTGCTGGCGCGGTGGGCGATGCCTTCGTCGGTGCGATAGCGTTTGCCGAGCCATTTCAAGTCGTCGAGGTAGGTATCCACGAAGCGTTTCAGGGAAACGCTGAGGCCTTTCAGAATGCCTTTGCCATACATATCGTTCATGTCAGCCTCCTTGCCTACCGGTCAACTTCGCCAAGTACGATATCAATCGAACCCAGTACAGCCACCACGTCAGCCACTTTCAAGCCGGTGCAGATCGGACCGAAGGCGGTCAGATTGATGAAGGATGGGGCGCGCACATGATAGCGCCACGGGGTAGGTTTACCATTCGATATGACGTAGAAACCGAGTTCGCCTTTCGGACCCTCGACCCGTCCATACGCTTCGCCCGGCGGGACGCGCACCTGATAGGCCGGTTTGACCGCCATGACCGGGCCTGCGGGGATCTGCTTGATCGCCTGCTGGACGATGCGGATGCTCTGGCGAATCTCATCGAAACGGATGATCAACCGGTCGTAAATGTCGCCGTTCTGGCGCACGCATACGTCGAACTCGAAGCGGTCATAGATGCTATATGGCTCAGCGCGCCGCACATCGTACGGGACGCCGGAGGCGCGCAGCAGCGGCCCGGCGGCGGAATAGCGTACCGCGTCTTCAGCAGTCAATACACCCTGTCCGATACCGCGCGAGCGGACGATCTCATTCTCGTTGAAAAAGCGGTCAATTTCATCTATCCGGCGCGGCAGGCGTTCGAAGAAGAGGTCTTTAATTTTTTCGAGCGCGCCATCCGGGAGATCGCGCGCCAAGCCCCCGAAGCGGAAGTAATTGCACATCATACGCGAACCGGATACGGCCTCGAAGATGTCGAGGATGAGTTCGCGCTCCTCCAGCGAATAGAGCATGGGCGTGAAATACGCGCCCAGGTCGTTGGTCAGCGCGCCGATGGCCATCAGGTGGTTGGCGATACGGGTCATTTCGGCCATCATGACGCGGATGTATTCGGCACGCTCCGGCGGCTTGAGATTCATCAGTTTTTCCACCGCCAGCGCGTAGCCAAAGTTGTTGCTCATGGATGAGAGATAATCCAGCCGGTCGGTGTAGGGCATGTTCATCAGGAAAGTGTTGCGTTCACCAATCTTTTCGTGATTGCGGTGTAAGTAACCCACAACCGGTTTCAGGCTGACGATGGTCTCCCCATTCAGCATGACCGCAATGCGGAACACGCCGTGTGTAGATGGGTGCTGGGGACCCATGTTGACGATGACATGGTCGGTCTCCAGCCCCGATTCGTCCCTGACCTGATACCTGGCCAGCGCGCCATAGAGGGCCATCTCCGGGTCTTCGGGGATCCATTTTTCAGGGTCGAAGTCTGCCGGATAAGCCACATTGTCGTCAAAGGGATTGCGGCTCTCGGCCAGCACGTGTTTGCCTTCCGGCCAGCGACTTTTGAACGGCTTGGCGTCTTCCTCGTAGTAGGCTTCCTTCCAGTCCTTGCGGAGAGGGAAGCCTTCGAAACCCTCCCACATCAGGATGCGGCGCAGGTCGGGATGTCCCGTGAACTTCACGCCGAGCAAGTCCCAGGCTTCACGCTCCTGGAGTTCCGCGCCTGGATAGATGGAGACTATCGAGGGGATTTCCACCGGGTCGGCGCGCGGCATCTGGACCTTGAACATCAGGCCGGGGGCGCCGGTGGTCTTGTAGACTTGGTAGACCACCTCCATCTTGCCTTCTGGGAGGTAGTCAACGCCGGTGACAGAGGAGAGGTAATCAAAGCCGAATTCATCGCGCAGGGCACTGGCGACTTGGAGCAGAGAATCTCTGTCTACGATCCAGCCGGAGTAGCCGGGGCGCGTGTCGGGACCGATAGAACCGGGGAAACGGGCGGACAGGTCCAGGGTCTGGGTGGTGGAGGGCGCAGGAGTTGTCATGTTACGCCTCCTGTTCCTTGGTTCCGTTGGATTTGATCAGGTCTATCTTGCGCGGGTCAATCAGGTCGGGACCAAGCATCGGGATGGGGGTCTCGGCCATGTCCGGCCCTTTTTTGTACCAGCGGGAATTCTTGATGGATTCGCCGCGTATCTTTTCCTGGATTTTCATCAGGCCATTGAGTAAAGCCTGGGGAGTGGGCGGGCAGCCGGGCACGTAGACATCAACCGGGATGAATTTGTCCACACCGGAGATGACGTTATAGCCTTCCTTGAAGGGGCCGCCGCCGGAAGCGCAGGCGCCCATGGCCAGCACGTATTTCGGCTCGGGCATCTGGTTGTATAGGCGGACGATGATGGGGATCATTTTCTTTGTCACGGTGCCGGAGATGATCATCATATCGCTTTGACGCGGGGTGGGGCGCATGATTTCCATGCCGAAACGGGCGAGGTCATAGCGACTGGCAGCGGTGCAGATCATTTCGATGGCGCAGCAAGCCAGGCCGAACATCAACGGCCAGACCGAGGCGCTGCGCCCCCAATTGTAGATTTTGTCGAGTGTGGTGATGGCTACCATTCCCCGCATTTCAGGCGGGATATCGTAGCCCGGGGAGTTCAATTCGTTCGAATCCATGCTGCTTCTCCGAGAGGAAGGTTGGCGAACTGGGCGGATTATAGCCGAGCCAGGTACACGCGTCAATTTATTTTTGAAAACATATATTTGCAAAATTGGTATAATTTGAACATGAAGCCAACCACTCGCCTGCGCATTCTGGATTTCCTGCGAAAGCAACAAACTGCTTCGGTATTGGATTTGAGCCGGGCGCTTGGAATGACGCGTGCCAACGTTCGCCATCATTTGGTGGTGCTCGAGTCCAACGAATTGGTGGAGGTTGTGGGACAGCACAAGGAAGGGAAGGGACGACCAGCCAATACTTACGGTCTTTCCCGGCGAGTGCTTGGGGATGGATTGGATGAACTCTCTACCGCGCTGCTGGAGGAATGGCTGGGCGGACTCTCGGAGCGGGAGCGCGAGGCAAGTCTCCGGTCGCTGGCTGGTCGGATGGGTGGCGGGTTCGCCAGTGAGCGCGTTGGTCCGCTACCAAAGCGGCTGAACGAGGTCGTCCGCTTCTTGAACGGATTCCACTACCAGGCGCGCTGGGAGGCAGGCGCAGCCGGGGCGCGGCTGATTCTGGGTCATTGTCCATTTTCGGCTATTCTTGAGAGACACCCGGAACTCTGCCGGATGGATGCCTTCCTGCTGGAGGGTTGCATCGGGCAATCGGTATTGCAAATTGCTAAACTGGAAAGGTTGGGTCAGGGATTGCCGCAATGTATTTTCCAGGCTTGAATCCTCTTTTCATATACACGAATCTCCCGTAACCAAACGACCGGTGTCAGGGTTATATGGGCATGGATAACCAACCTTCTATCAGGAGACTTGCCCACCCATGAATGCTGCCTTTGCGCCTGCATTTTTCGATCGTTACCTGCCGCGTCTCGATCGCCGTGTGCGCGACGTTTTACTCGTTGTAGGGGGAAGCCTGCTTGTCGCATTGATGGCGCAGGTTAAAATTCCGCTGCCGTTCACACCCGTCCCGCTGACCGGACAGACATTTGCCGTTCTGCTGGTGGGGGCAGCCCTCGGGTCCCGGAGAGGCGCGGCCAGTCTGTTGTTCTACCTCGTCCAGGGCATGGTCGGCTTGCCGGTCTTCGCGGGCGGCGCGAGCGGCCTGGCGTACCTGGCCGGTCCAACCGGCGGCTACTTGGTCGGTTTTGCCTGCGCGGCGTTTGTCGTCGGCTGGATGGCTGAAACCGGCCAGGACAAACGCTTTCGCACTGCTTTACTTGTATTCCTAGCCGGAGAAGCAGTGATCTACCTTTTCGGCGTGCCGTGGCTAGGTATCTATATCGGATTTGAAAAAGCGCTGACTGCCGGTTTTTTGCCATTCCTGATTGGCGATGCCATCAAACTGATTGCTGCGGCACTGGCTCAGCCCGCGGCCTGGAAGTTGATCCCGGATTCTTAGTTTCTGATGAGAAACCATTCCCTGCCGTAACCGGTGCTGGAAAAGAGTGTTTTACCATTCGAGTTACGAGATGTCTATGCAGCAGTATGATGCCTTTCGCCATAATAGTGTGATCGCAGGCATCTGAACCCCTACACTCGAAAGTTTAGCATCGTCCTGAACCGGGAAGCTATTGCGGCTGAAACCGGTAATTTTATGTACCTGTTTTCTAGGCCAACATACCTACTTACATAGAGGAAAACACCATTTTATGGCTCAAGAAACCAAGACGCTCGCAGAAATTCGTACCGAGGCGGCCCTGGGTGGGGGCGAGGCACGCATCGTTGCGCAACATAAAAAAGGAAAAAAGACTGCCCGCGAGCGTATCGAACAACTGCTTGATACAGGGACATTCCATGAGATCGGCATGTTCGTGACTCACCGCGCCAGCGGGATGGGGATGGAAAAGTCTTTCCCCTATACCGACGGCGTCGTGACCGGCTGGGGAAAAGTGGATAGCCGTACGGTGTACGTTTTTGCCCAGGATTTCACCGTTATGGGCGGCTCGGTCGGCGAGGCGCATGGCCGGAAGATAGCGAACCTGCTGGAGATGGCAAAGAGAAGCGGCGCACCAGTTGTTGGACTTAACGATTCAGGCGGGGCGCGCATTCAGGAAGGCGTGGACGCCCTAGCCGGATATGGTCACATCTTCCACCGCAATGTCCACGCTTCCGGCGTTATCCCCCAGATATCGGTCATCCTCGGACCCTGCGCCGGGGGCGCGGTCTATTCGCCGGCCATCACCGATTTCGTTTTCATGGTCGAGAAGACTGCCCACATGTTCATCACCGGGCCGGAGGTGGTCAAGGCTGTCACCCACCAGGATGTCAGTTTCGATGAATTGGGGGGCGCGGCAATCCACCGCGCTCAGAGTGGGGTGGCGCATTTCACTGCCCCGGACGAGGAGACTCTCCTTGCCAACGTACGCTGGCTGCTTTCCTTTCTCCCGCCCAACAACTTGGCGCCTCCCCCATGGACTTCCCCAGAGGACGATCCCCGGCGGGCTACACCCGAACTGGGTCAAATCGTCCCGCTCGATCCGCAGCAGCCTTATGATGTTCATAATGTCATCGAGTCGCTGGTGGATAGCGGGGAATTCATGGAAGTACAAGATGAATTTGCCGCTAATCTAGTCATCGGCTTTGCCCGCCTTGACGGACACCCGGTCGGCCTTGTCGCTAACCAGCCCTTCGTCCTGGCCGGTGTGTTGGATATCAATTCGTCGGATAAGGGGGCGCGCTTTATTCGCTTCTGTGATGCCTTCCATATCCCACTGGTGACACTGGTGGATACCCCCGGCTTCCTTCCGGGGACCGACCAGGAGTATGGCGGTGTCATTCGTCACGGTGCCAAACTGGCGTATGCCTATTCGGAAGCCAGCGTCCCGAAGGTGACACTCGTCTTGCGCAAGGCGTACGGCGGAGCCTATATCGTCATGGGTTCCAAACATTTGGGCGGGGATATCAACCTGGCTTGGCCGAATGCCGAGATTGCTGTCATGGGACCGGAGGGCGCGGTCAACATCGTTTATTCCAAAGAAATCCAAGAAAGCACGGACCCGGCTGCCCGCAAGCAGGAATTGATCCAGGAATATCGTTCCAAGATGGCCAATCCCCTCACCGCGGCTAGTCATGGTTACTTGGACGATGTGATCGAACCGTCCGAAAGCCGGGAACGCTTGATCGCTGCGCTGGATGTTTTACGCGAAAAGCGCCTCCCGGCGCCTTCCCGCAAGCATGGGAATATTCCGCTTTAGGTGGCAGCCATGACCAAAACGAAAATCCTGGTTGCCAACAGTGGCGAGATCGGCGTCCGTATCCTGAGAGCGTGCCGGGAAATGGGGCTTCCCAGCGTGGCTGTTTACACGAACGTGGACGAATCCGCCCTCCATGTCCGATATGCCGACGAAGCCGTCTTTATCGGCGAGCAGAGGCAATACCTGGATATTGCCGCTATCCTGGAGGCTGCTCGGCACAGCGGGGCGACAGCCATTCATCCAGGCTATGGCTTCCTTTCGGAAAATCCGGAATTTGCCCGCGCTGTGGAAGCCCAAGGATTAATTTTCATCGGTCCTCGCCCAGAGACAGTGTCCATGATGGGCGATAAACTGGCTGCCCGGCGTTTTTCCCGCAAGGCAGGTCTGCCGGTCATTGCCGGGACGGATGAACCGCTTCCGGCCCAGTTGCCGGTGGAGATGGCAAAAAAGGTCCAGTACCCGGTGCTGGTAAAAGCCGCGGCGGGTGGTGGCGGGCGCGGCATCCGTCTGGCGCTTTGTGCGGACGAGTTACCTGGGATGGTCGAGGCGGCGCGCCGGGAGGCCAAGTCGGCTTTTCATGACGATACCGTTTTCCTCGAGTCGCTCGTCCAGCAGGCGCGCCATATCGAAGTGCAAATCCTGGGCGATGGTGAAGGAAATGTCGTCTGCCTGGGCGAGCGCGAGTGCTCCATCCAGCGCCGCCGGCAGAAGTTGATCGAAGAAGCCCCTGCACATGGATTATCGCACGATCTGCGCCACCAACTCCACGAAGCCGCTTTGAAGTTGGGCAGAGCCCTGCGCTACCGCAGCCTCGGAACCGTGGAATTCTTGCTGGACAAGAAGAATCGTTTTTATTTCATCGAAGTGAACCCTCGCATCCAGGTGGAGCACCCTGTCACGGAGATGGTCACGGGCGTGGATATCGTCAAAGAACAAATTGCCATTGCCTTGGGCGAGAAAATGCACGCATTCCCGGACGAAATCCTCCCGCGCGGGGCTGCCATCGAGGCGCGCATCCTGGCGGAAGATACCCAGGCGGATTTCATGCCCGCCACTGGGCAAATCCTTTACTTGAAAGAGCCGGGCGGGCCCGGGGTCCGGGTGGACAGCGCCATCTACCAGGGCATGACGGTCGGTTCGGAGTACGATTCTCTGCTGGCAAAGGTCATCGTCTGGGGAGAGAATCGTTCGGTTGCCATCCAGCGCCTTCGTCGGGCATTGCACGAATATCAGGTAGGCGGCGTCAGCACTGACATAGATTTTCTGCTGCAGATCATCGCCAGCCCGCAATTCTTGAGCGGCGACGTGACCACTACTTACCTTGAGACTTTTCAGCCAACCCAGCCCGTCACTGCACCCGAATTGGAGCGCCAACTTGCTTATGCAGCCGCGATGTTCGTTCATCAACAGCAACACGGTCAGTCTGCTGAGACAGGGACCCGCCAGGAGAGTTACTGGCAAATGGTTGCCTGGAAAGAGCAAATGACCAGGAATTAACGGAGGAAGGACACATGTCTCTTTATACAGTCGAGATCGGGAACCGAATCTACCGCGTCAATATTTCCCGCGACCGCAGCACGGTCAATGGGGAGCCGGTGAACGCCGAGATGGTCTCATTGAATCACAGTGGTCTGCACCTGTTGCGGCATGGTAAACATGCCCTCGAACTCTTCCTGAACAACCTGGATGACGAAACCTACCAGATGCTCATGCTCGGTGGTCGGCGGATCATCTCCCGCATCTCCGGGCGGACGAAGAAACGCGCCCGGGCGGGCGAGGCCGAGAAAAAGGTCAAATCGCTGGCTGCGCCGATGCACGGTCTGGTTGTGGACGTATCAGTCCATGAGGGAGACGTGGTGGAGAAAAACCAGACCCTGGTGGTGCTGGAATCCATGAAGATGCAGATGCAACTCCGCTCGCCGCGCGACGGGAAGGTGGCGCGCGTCGCTGTCCAGCCGGGCAGCCAGGTGGAGAAGGGGGCAGTATTGGTACAGTTCGAGTAACTAAATAACGCCAAAGAGGAGCACTATGAACGACTTGATCGCCATTGTCGGCGTGGGTGCCATTCTGCCGGAGGCACCCGACGCTCAAACATTTTGGAAGAACCTTCAGGCGGGTCGCTATTCGATTACCGACCTGCCTGCTGAACGCTGGAAGGCCGAACTATTCTACGACCCCGACCCGTCCGTGCCCGATAAAACCTATAGCAAGATCGGAGGATGGGTGCGCGGCTTCAGGTTCGAGCCGATGAAAATGGGGATTGCCATCCCGCCCAAGAGCCAGGTGTTGATTGACGAGGCCCAGCAGTGGGCGATCGTGGCCTGCTACCAGGCGCTCAAAGATTATGGTTACCCGGAACGGCACCTCGACCCGGAGCGGGTGGCTGTGGTGCTGGGCAATGCCATGGCTGGAGAGAGTCATTACTTGTCCACCATTCGCATCCATCTGCCGGAATACCTGGACATTCTCTCTTCCCTGCCTTCGTTCCAGGGACTATCCTCGGAGATGCAGGCGGCTCTGGTGCTGGGGATGACCAGCGGCGTTCGGTCGAAGTTTCCAGAAGTTTGTGAAGACACCATGCCGGGCGAACTCGCCAACATCATCGCCGGGCGGGTGGCGAATGTGTTCAACTTTTCCGGGCCGAACTTCGTCACTGACGCGGCCTGTGCCTCAGCCCTGGCTGCCTTGCAGTCGGCTGTGGACGGGCTGCGTTTCCACCAGTTCGATGCCGTCCTGACCGGCGGCGTGGACCGCAACATGGGGCCCGAATCGTTCGTCAAGTTCAGCAAGATCGGCGCCCTCAGCCCGGACGGCTCGCGCCCCTACGCGGATGGCGCCAACGGCTTCGTCATGGGCGAGGGCGCGGCAATCTTCCTGCTCAAACGCCTGGCGGATGCCGAGCGCGACGGGGACAAGGTGTATGCCGTGATCCGCGGCATCGGCGGCAGCAGCGACGGGAAGGGCAAGGGCATTACCGCGCCCAATCCCATCGGCCAGCAGCGCGCCATCGAACGCGCCTGGAAGAACGCTGAGGTGCCCCCAGAAACTGTCGGCCTGCTGGAAGGACACGGCACTTCCACACCGGTCGGAGACCTGGCTGAGGTGGGCAGCCTGAACTCGGTCTTTGGTACCACTGGCCTCCGGTCCGGGAGCGTGGCGCTCGGTTCGGTCAAGTCCAATTTCGGCCATCTCAAGAGCGCCGCAGGGGCTGCCGGGATGCTCAAGGCTGTGATGGCGCTCCATGTGCATGAGTTGCCGCCTTCGGTCAATTTCGCGAAGCCGAATCCGAGGATAGATTTTGCCCACAGCCCGTTCTTCGTCAATACGCAAGCCCGCCCCTGGGAAGTGCGTCCCGGCGAGGTGCGCCGCGCGGGCGTCAGCGCATTCGGTTTTGGCGGGACGAATTTCCACGTCGTTTTGGAAGAATACCTGCCCGGCGTTTTAACCGGGGAGCGGAACGTGTTCCCGGCGGCGGGGGTCCGGACCGAGGTCCGGGAAGCCGCGCAGTCCGTGACCGGCAGCCTGCCCGCGGCTATCCAGCCGGCTCTCTCGCCGTACCATGGTCTGCTCTTCCTGGGCGCGAATTCCCTGGCCGAACTGCGTCAGTCATTGGTCGAGAAGATCGAACAGGCCGAACGCGGCCACATGCCGCCGAAGGTTTGTCCATCTACTGAAGAAATCGGTAAACCGGAACGCCTGGTGATTGATTTCGAGAACCGCTCGGAACTGGTGGGGCGCGCCACAAAGGCCCTCAAAGCCCTCGAGACAGACACCCCGGCAACCTGGCAGCCGCTTGGACTGCAAGGGATTTATCGCGGCAGCGGCAAGCCCGGCAAGGTGGCTTTCCTGTTTCCCGGACAGGGTTCCCAATACGTGAACATGCTGCGCGACCTGCGGGAAGTGGAGCCGATTGTCGGCGAGACATTCCGCGAGGCCGACGCGACGATGACGCCCATCCTGGGCAGGCCGCTCACCAGTTATATTTTTGTGGACGGTGACAAGGACGCTCTGGACAAGGCGGAATTGAAATTAAGGGACACGGTCATCACCCAACCTGCCATCCTGACCGTCAACGTGGCGCTCCTGCGGGTGATGGAGAAATATGGATTCAAGCCTGATTTTGTCATCGGTCACAGCCTGGGTGAATATGCCGCCCTGGTTGCAGCCGGCGTCCTGACCCTCTCCGAAGCCCTGGAAGTCGTCTGCGCCCGCGGCCAGGAGATGACGCGCGTCACGATGGAAGATACTGGCTGCATGGCAGCCGTCTCCGCGCCGCTGGAACAGGTGGAGGCGATACTCAAGACCATCCCCGGCTACGTGGTGATTGCCAACCTCAACAGTCCCGTGCAGTGCGTCATCGGTGGGGAGACTGCCGCAGTGGAAGCCTCCATCCAGGCCTTCCTTGTGGCTGGCTTCCAGGCGACCAAGATCCCGGTCTCGCACGCTTTCCACACGAAGATCGTTGCCCCGGCCAGCCAGCCGCTGCGCAAGGTGATCGCGCGCATGAACGTCCAAACCCCGAAACTGCCCATCGCCGCCAATGTGACAGGCGACCTCTATCCGACCGGGCGGGAGGAAATTCTGGATATTCTCGCCGCGCAAGTGGCCTCCCCGGTCCAGTATGTGCGCGGCATCAACCGGCTGTACGAGGAGGGGGCGCGCGTCTTCGTGGAAGTGGGGCCAAAACGCGTCTTGAGCACCCTGGCTGTGGACATCCTCAAGGGTAAAACCGACATGTATGTCCTTTCCACGAACCACCCGCGCAAAGGCGGACCGTTGAGTTTCCACGAAGCCCTGTGCCGCCTGTACGCGGCTGGCGTGACCGGCGCAGTCCAAGCCGCGCCTGCCCAGCGTATAGAAACCAAACCAGCTGTCTCGGCTCATCCTATTGAAACTGCCCCAGTGCAAACAGCCATCACGGATGGACGCCTGCCTCTCACTGGTTCGGTGGTCATCAGCGGCACCGGGTTGGGTCTGCCTGGCCGCAGTCATCGCGTCTTTGACGATGACAATATCCTCTCCATACTCAAGGGCGACATGCGCATCGAGCCGCTGCCTGAAAAGACGCGTCATTCCATGCTCGAAAAACGTCCTGTCCGGTTGGTTAAGAGCGAGGCCGGGGCTGTTATGCAGGAGATTGACGACCTGGAATTGACCCTCAAACTGGCTGGTCAGCGCGGCGAATTCGATCCGGTCAACGAATTTGGCATCCCACAGGATCGCTTCGAGGCGATTGACATTTCCACACAACTGGCCATTGCCGCTGGAATCGAAGCCTTACGGGATGCCGGCATCCCCCTGGTGATGGCTTACAAACGCACCAGCACCGGCTCTTTCCTGCCTGACCGCTGGAAATTACCCGAAGCGCTGGCCGATGAAACCGGCGTCATCTTTGGCTCGGCCTTCCCCGGCCTAGACCGGATGGCTGATGAGGCCTCCCGATTCTATGAAAATCAGGCTCTGCAAAAACAACTTGATGAATTGCGGAACATGGCAGCCCTCGTTCCCGCGAAACAGACCGATTTGAAGACCGCTTTCGAGAAACGCATCGCTGAACTGGAAACCGAAATCAACCGCCTCGATTATCACCTCGACCGGCGCTACATCTTCCGAGTCCTTTCGATGGGGCACTCTCAATTTGCCGAATATATCGGGGCGCGCGGTCCGAACACCCATGTCAACGCCGCCTGCGCCACCACCACCCACGCGGTGAACATCGCCGAGGACTGGATCCGCTCCGGACGCACCCGCCGGGTCATAATTATCGCCGGAGACGATGTCATCAGCGGCAGCCTGCCGCAGTGGATCGGCACTTCCCTGATGGCCAGCGGCGCGGCCACCACCGAAGGCGACCTGCGGATGGCGTCCCTGCCCTTCGACCGCCGCCGCAATGGCATGCTCATCGGCATGGGCGCAGCCGCCCTGGTAATAGAGTCCGAAGACGCCATCCGCGAGCGCGGCATGCGCGCCATCTGCGAACTACTGGCTTCCGTCACGGCGAACAGCGCCTACCACGGCACGCGGCTCAATGTGGACCATGTCGGCCAGATGATGGAAACCCTCCTGCAAACTGCCGAACACCGTTTTGGCATTTCCCGCAGCCAGATCGCGCCCGAGACTGTCTTCATCTCTCACGAGACCTACACCCCGGCGCGCGGCGGCAGCGCAGCAGCCGAGATCCACGCCTTGCGCCGCGCCTTCGGTGAGCAGGCCAGCCGTGTGGTGATCACTAACACGAAAGGCTATACCGGCCACACCATGGGTGTTGGCGTGGAAGATGTCATCGCGGTAAAAGCCCTCGAGTATGGCCAGGTCCCGCCCATTGCCCATATCGACAACGGATTCGAGCCGGACCCCGACCTGGGCGACCTGAACCTGTCGCGCGGCGGCGAATATCCCGTGCAATACGCCCTGCGCCTGGGTGCCGGTTTCGGTTCCCAGATTGCTCTGACTCTCCTGCATAAAATTCCAGGCCAGGGCGAACGCGTCGAGAAACCCATTTACCAGCGCTGGCTCTCTGATGTGGCTGGATATCCCGATGTGGAACTGGAAGTCGTCCAGCGGACGCTGCGCATCCGCGACCAGGGCGCGCCCGTCCGCAGCCCGGCAAAGTCCCGCTGGCAGTACGGCAGCGGACCGGTAGCCTGGGCAGCCTTTGCCAGGCAAATTACCCCCGCCCCAGCCGTCCCTGCCCTCCCGGCCGCGCCCGCGCCCGCGCCAGCGCGTCCACCCGAGACCGCCGCGCCGGCTCCGGCGCGCGCCTTCAGTTCGGACGAAGTGAAGACATATATCCTGTCAGCCGTCAGCGAGAAGACCGGCTACCCGGTGGAAGTCCTCGACCTGGACCTCGACTTGGAAGCGGATTTGGGCATTGATACGGTCAAGCAGGCTGAACTCTTCGCCGCCTTCCGGGCGCAATACAACATCCCGCGCCGCGAAGACCTGCGTCTCTCCGAGTACAACACGCTCGCCAAGGTCATCGCCTTCGTGGAGGAGGCTTTGGGTGCAGGCGTGCCCTCAGCTCCCGCATCCCAGCCCGAGATTCCGCAAGCCGCGCCTTCGGTAGCGGCAGCCCCGGTCGAAGCAAGCCGTCCGGCTGCTGGTTCAGGCGAAATCAAGAATTACATCCTTTCGGCTGTCAGCGAGAAGACCGGCTACCCGGTGGAAGTCCTCGACCTGGACCTCGACTTGGAGGCGGATTTGGGCATTGATACGGTCAAACAGGCCGAACTCTTCGCCGCTGTCCGTGAGCAATATAACATCCCGCGCCGCGAGGACCTGCGTCTCTCGGACTATAACACGCTTGCGAAAGTCATCGGCTTCGTGAACGAAGCCCTGAGCGCCGGGAATGTTCCGGCTGCCGCGCCCCGGCCCGAGGTTCCGCAAGCCGCGCCTCCGGTCGAGATGCCCCAGCCGGTGACCGGTTCCGAGGACGTCAAATCGTATGTCCTGTCGGCTGTCAGCGAGAAGACCGGCTACCCGGTGGAAGTGTTGGATCTCGACTTGGACTTGGAGGCCGACCTGGGAATTGACACGGTCAAGCAGGCCGAACTATTTGCCTCTGTTCGGGAGCGGTACGATATTCCCCGCCGCGAAGACCTGCGTCTTTCGGACTACAACACGCTTGCGAAGGTAATCGCCTTCGTAACCGAGGCCATGGCAGCAAAAGCCGCTTCCCTGGCGGTTCCCGCCCCTGCCGCGCCGGAGGCTGCCTCCGCACCGGCAATCGAAGAAGCGCCAGCCAGCATCATCCGCCGCGTGCCAGTGGCCGCCCTGCGCCCGCGCCTCGACTTGTGCATCCCTACCGGCATAAGCCTGGATGAAGGTGTGCGCGTCTTGGTGGTGGAGGGGCAGGAAAAGGCGGGCGAGTCGCTCGTCCGCAAACTGCGCAGCCGCAAGGTGGAAGTCCTGCGCCTGGACGCCGGTCTCGCTGCCGAGAAAATCGCCGAGAAAGTTTCAGCCTGGCTGGCGGAAAAACCCGTCCGGGGCGTGTACTTCCTGCCCGGACTGGACGAAGAAATCGCCCTCGATAAAATGACCCAGGCTGATTGGCAGGATGGGATGGAGACGCACCTTTACAGCCTGTACACAATCATGCGTGCGCTGCCGGAGGAGACCTTCCTGGTCTGCGCCGCGCGCCTGGGCGGGCTGCACGGCTACGGCTCGGACGGCGCGACCAGCGTCCTTGGCGGCGCGATCAGCGGCTTTGCCAAGGCGGTGAGCCGCGAGCGCCCGTCTGCTTTCGTTAAAATCGTGGATTTCGAGGCCAACACAACACCTGCTGCGGTCACTTCCAGCCTCATCGAAGAAACCTTGCACGACCCTGGCGCAGTCGAGGTCGGATATCGAGGCGGCCTTCGCTACGGTATTGCCGTGGTCGAGAAACCTTTGCCGGCGGAAAACAACTTCGAATTGACGGAAGGCAGCATTTTCCTCATCAGCGGCGGCTCCGGCGGCATCATTCGGCCCATCGCCGAAGACCTGGTGGGAGCCACGCGCGGGACCTTCTACCTGCTCGACCGCGCCCCCCTGCCTCCCGCCGACGACCCCGACATCGTCCGTTTCGCTACGGACCGGGAAGGGCTGAAGATGGATTTATTCGCCCGCCTTTCGGAGGGCGGGAAGAAATCCACGCCTGTCCAGGTGGAGCAGGCGCTCCTGGCTCTGGAGCGCGCCGCGGCTACCCATCAGACCATGCAAATGATCGAACAGAAGGGCGGCAGGGCGCATTACCTGACCTGCGACGTGACCGACCCGGCCAAGATAAGCGCAGCCGTCAAGTCCATTCGCGAGACGGAAGGTCGCCTGGACGTGTTCTTGCATGCCGCCGGTCTCGAGCGCAGCCGTAAACTGGAAAGCAAGCCGCCGGAGGAATTTCACCTGGTGGTTTCCGTCAAGGCGGACGGTTTCTTCAATATTTACAACGCGCTGACCAAGAAGAAACTCCTGCCGCGCGCCATCGTATTCTTCTCCTCGGTTGCCGGGCGCTTCGGAAACTCCGGGCAGGCCGATTACAGCGCCGCCAATGACCTGTTATGCAAAGCGGCCGCCGCCATCCATCGCGCCCACCCGAAGATCAAAACGGTCGCCATTGACTGGAGTGCCTGGGGCGGCGTCGGCATGGCGACGCGCGGCAACATCCCCGCGTTGATGAAGATGGCCGGGATAGACATGCTCCCGCCTGAACAGGCTGCTCCCCGTGTCCGCCTCGAACTGCTGGCTGGTGGAGGCGAGGCTGTCGTGGCCGGGTCGCTGGGCATCCTGACCGAGCCGCGCGGCCCATACGGCGGCCTGGACCTGGAACTTGCCAATGCGGCTCTGCGCGCAGGTAAACCCATCCATACGATGTTGAGCCAGGTGACGGGCTACGATCTTAACCAGGGCCTGGTGCTCGAGGCTGAGTTGGATCCAAAAGAGCAGCCCTTCTTGCACGACCACGCTTTAAACGACGTTCCGGTCCTGCCGGGTGTGATGGGCATCGAGGGCTTCTCCGTGGCTGCTAAACACATCGGCTCGGTGCTGGCCTCCAGCAAAGGCGGCTTGGAAGTCACAAAACTGGAAGACATCCAATTCCTGGCCGCGTTCAAGTTCTATCGCAACGAACCCCGTCGCATCACCTGGAAGGCGCTCGCACTTCAGGAGGCAGATAGGTTGGTGGTTCAGGTCACACTTGAATCGGAAAGGGCTCTGAAGACCAAGTCTGTCGAACACGTTCTGCATTTCAGCGGCAGGGTCTTCCTCGAGCCGCAGGGGGCAGCAGTCAAAGAGGTAAGTCAACCGGTGCCCGGATGGAATGGCAGTTACACCGTCAAGGCGGAAGATATTTACAAACTCTACTTCCACGGTCCGGCCTTCCAAGTGCTGGAGGGCGTCCAACGCGCCGGTGACACCCTGGTCGGTAAACTTAACGGGAACCTGCCGGCGATCACTGGAAAGGAACATGCCCTGCTGAGCACCCCGACTCTGGTCGAGTTGTGTTTCCAGACGGCTGGAATCTGGGAAATCGGCAAGACCGGCAGCCTGGCTCTACCCCGTTCGATACGCAACCTGATCCTGTACCGGCAAGACGTAAATGGAGCCCCTGTCTATGCTGAAGTGAAGCCGCACCAAAACGGCGACGGGTCATTCCATTTCGATGCCCGCGTGCTCGACGCTGAAGGACATCTTTATTTGGAACTGAAAGATTATCGCACCACGCCTCTGCCTTACACGGCAGAGAAGGAACTGTTGACCCCGCTCCAGGAATTGGTCAATTAGGAAATGCCGGAGAAGACTTATCCCATCTACTGGCTCCTAATCGAAAGAACTCCCGCCTCGCTCAGCGAGGCGGGGGCTTTCCTTTCCCTTAGCGAGCAGCAGAAACTTTCTCGAATGCGTTTTCCGAAAAGGCGGGACGAGTGGTTGCTGG
>JBFMCM010000269.1:0-6170 GCA_040754355.1 Chloroflexota bacterium
CGCCGATATCTATTAAGTCTATATTCACCAGGAAGGCACGCGCCTCGCCGGATTTTGTTCGCAACATGAGTTCAACGTCGCGCACCGATCCTTGTGCCTGCAACATGGCGGTGATGCGTGCCCGGCCCTCATCATCAGGATTAATGCCCAGTTCCAGGGAGGTCTTGCCCACTGCTTCCTGCTTGGTATACCCAAATGTTTTCTCGAATGCCTCGTTGACATCTACAAAGACACCCTCTGGCAGTCTGGAAAGAACAACAGAGAAGGCGGCTTTTTCGAATAGGAGGGTAAACTTTTGCTCACTCTGGCGCAGCGCTTCCTCAGCCTGCCTGCGCTCGGTGATATCGCGGTTGGCGGCGCGCCGGCCGCGATATTTTCCCGCTTCGTCATAGACAGGCTGACACAAATGGTTCAACCAGCGGGTTTCCCCTGCACGGGTGATGACTCGAAAGTCAACACCCACGGACTCTGCTGAACCTTCTACGCTTCGATGGTGATTTTCGAATAATTCCCGGTCCTCAGGGTGAATGATTTTGCTTAAAAGCCCGGCATTTTTTGTGAATTCATTCGGAGAATAACCCGTGATCTTTTCGCAGGAGGGAGAGACGTAGACGAACTGGCCGTCCTGACCGCGCCAGTAGACCCAGTCGGTGGTGTAATCGGCCAGGATGCGGTAACGCTCCTCGCTCTCGCGCAATGCCTCGGTTGCATCGTACCGCTCCCGATAATAGCGCACGCGCTGCTGCCGCCAGGCCAACGCCAACCCGGCCCCGGAGGCCGCGATCAGCGCGCCGAAGAAAGCCACCGTCTGCCACAGGCGTTCCCGCAGCGGGATGTAGACTTCGGCAGTGTCCATGCGCGCCACCAGGTACCAGGGCGAACCCGGCACGGGACGCACATCGCCGATCACCGGCTCGCCGCGGTAGTCGGTGCCTTCAACAATACCGATCTCCCCCAGTATGGCTTTCACAGCCAGGACGTCTGTATTCTCCAAAGGGATGCGCAACTTGAGAGCCGCATCCGGCTGGAAGCGGAGGGGATTCAGGAAAAGCGCCTCCTCCCCGTCCCGGCGGACGAGCAGGGTCTCGGCGGTCTCTGTAGGTGCAGGCCACTGGGCGAGATAGGGGTAAAGATAGGTGTCCGGGTTAATCTCCAGAACGAGAATACCCAGCGGCTGATTCAGATCCTGGCTGGCAAAGATGGGAACGAGGAGCGAGAGATGAACGGTATCATCCGCATGCACGTGAAAATCCAGAAAAACCACCTGTCCCGATTCCAAGGCGGCGGGGATTTCTTCAATCACATGCCCGGCAGGAGGCCCGAAATTCTCCGGTGAAGACAGCCTCAGTATGCCCCGGGTATCCAATAGGGAAATGCGCTCGTACAGATAAGCCGTTTGAAGGATATCCAGCCAGGACTGGAGCTGCTCCTCCACATTTTGTTCGTCCGGATTTTCCAGGTAACTTCCCACCAGGGCAGCGAAGGCGGCGTTCTGGCGCATGACTTCGGCGTCACCCAGCCGTTCGGCCCGCCAATCCTCCAACCCGCTCACCTTCAATTCGGCGATGGCTGAAAGTTGATGTTCCACTTCGGTGCGGTGGCGCTGCTCATAATTGTGGTAGTAGATGTAACCGATGGTCGCAAAGCTCAACGTCAGAAGGACGAAAATCATGAGCAGGGTGTATGGCACACGCGCAGAGAGAGCGCCGGCGGCTTTCTCTGGCGGCCTGACCTGCGTCCAGGCACGCGTCAGCAGCCCGCTCCCAAGCGCCAGGAAAGCCAGGCTGGTGGGCAGTGCGGGCGGGATGATGCCCCCGCCGTAAAGCAAAGGCAGCCCAATGGAATATGCCAGGATCAAAACATAACTTGCCAAGATGCCAGAACCTGCCACCCCCAACGCTGTCCATGCCCACAACCGGCGGGAGGCCGGTAAAAGGGAGAACAAGAACGAAAGACTGAGAAGCAAGAACAAGGTCGCTGTCACCGGAGACATGTGCCCGACGGGTACATCGTTCAACGAACCGGAAATCGGTAAACCGAGGTACTCAGCCTCCAGGTAAATACCCCAAGAAGACAGGACAAGCAAAGAGAGCGCGAAGACTGCTCCCAGGATACTGATTCCCAGGCCCGAGATGCGCACGAAGAGGCTCTCCGGCCAGTAGGAGCAGAGAAAGACCGTGACTCCAAGCAATGCGAACAGCGAGGCGGTGCTGGGCGCCATCGGGATCAAGTTCGTCCCAAAACT
Organism: Chloroflexota bacterium; assembly: GCA_040754355.1. GTDB lineage: Bacteria > Chloroflexota > Anaerolineae > Anaerolineales > Villigracilaceae > UBA877. The sequence continues at coordinate 2,246 of JBFMCM010000269.1, forward strand.
GGAGAGAAGCGGCAGTCCAAATATCCAGCCCAGCAGGGCAATGATCCCCAAACCGGCCGCCAACAAGCCGCAAACTTGGGTTATTATATTGAATAAACGCCCTTGTTTGTCATGTTTCATAGCTGTCTTCCTTGTGCTGGCGGTGGATTGAATGTAAAACTTTGTTCCTGGTTCCATCATTGAATAAGTTAGTGTCGTTGCGAGCGAGCGTTCTCCCGCGAGCGAAGCAACCCCCTCTTTGTTTGGGAGATTGCTTCGTCGGGCTGGGTCTCGATACCCCTTCGCTCCGCTCAGGGTACTCGACCGCCAGCCCTCCTCGCAAAGACACGTTATCGCTCTTCTCGAACATTAGTCTCGCTCCTCACGCTACGATTTGGGGCGAATATAGGCATGTTCGACTGCGTCAACGAGGGAAAGGAATAAGTTGATATCAACCGGCTTGGTCAGGACGGTCTTGATACCCTCCTGGATGCCTTTATTGATGATCTCATCCGCGGAATAGGCGGTCATCAGGACCGTAAACAGGTGCGGGTGGATTTCCCTGGCCCGCCGGAAAAGGGTTACACCGTCCATTTCAGGCATGATGACATCCGTCAACAGGATGTCCACTTTCTCGCGCTGCAGGATTTCTAAAGCCCTGGCCCCGGAATGCGCGGCGCGGACAACATAGCCCTTGAGTTCCAGGATATCGGCCAGGGTCTTCACCATCGGCGGATTGTCGTCCACCACCAGGATCGTGACAGCATTGTTCATGGTTCTTTTAAGTAGTCGGTAAGTACAGCGTGAAGGTACTGCCCTTGCCCGGCTCGCTCTGGACCTCGATCCGGCCGCCGTTGGCCTCGGCCAGTTTCTTGCAGACGGCCAGTCCCAGCCCGATGCCCTTGAGTTTGGTGGTGAAAAGCGGCTCGAAGAGTTTGGGCATGTTTTCCGGCGGGATGCCCACGCCGGTATCCGCGACGGCCAGCGCTATCTCAGCGCGCTTCTTTTTCGCGGAGAGGGTCAGTTTGCCTCCCTGAGGCATGGCCTGGAAGGCGTTGACGACCAGGTTGCCTAGCACCTGCTCCATCTGGCGCGGGTCAACCTGAACTTTGGTCAGTTCGGCGGGCAAACCAAGCGACACCGTAACTGAGGCCGGCGGCGGGTAACGGACCAGGACGCGCTGGGCGAGTTCACGAACGGAAACAGGCTCCCGGTCCACGGATTTGATGCGGGCAAAATCGAGCAGGTCGGTGATGATTTTCTCGGCTGTGTTCGTCTCCTTTTCGATCATGCCCAGGTATTCCTTGACTTTCTCATCCGCTCCCGGCTGGATGAGTTTCAGGAAATAGACCGCGTTGGTGATGACCGCCAGCGGGTTGCGCAGTTCGTGGCCAACGCCTCCGGCCAGTTGGCCCAGCACGGCCAGTTTTTCCTGGCGGACGAGTTGCTCCTGCGCCTCATGCAGATCTCGTGTGCGCTCTTCGACGCGCTGTTCCAGTTCGGCGTTGAGTTTTTTGATCTCTTCTTCCACCCGTTTGCGGTCGGTAATGTCAGCGACAGCGGCGATGGTGCCGGTAAAAACGCCTTTGTGTGTGCGCGGCACACCTGTGATCATCACCGGGACCTCATGCCCGTCTGCGTGGAGCAGGCGCGACTCATAGGTGGATGGTTCGCCCTTCTTACGCCGGTGCCGCTCGTTCTTCAACCGCTCCCGATACGCAGGGACAACGAAATCTTCCGGGAAATGGCCTAACATAGACTCCGACGAATGGCCGACCATGCGGGCAAAGGCAGGGTTGACATACTCGAAGCAGCCTTCGGCATCGGTCACCGCCAGCCCTTCGCCCAGAGTGTTCATCACTTGGGCGGCGAAGTCGCGTTCGGTGCGCAGTGTCTCCTCAGCCTGCTTCCGATCGGTAATATCTTCCACCGTTCCTTCATAATAGCGCGGTCGGTTGCTCCCGTCACGGACCAGGCGGGCGCTCTCGCGTACATAGATGGTCGAACCGTCTTTACGTTTCCACGCTGATTCCAGGCCGCGCACTTCCCCCTTCTGTTCAACCTGTTCTTGAAACTCCCGGCGTGAATATCCCGGCTCGTATCCTTCTGCCGAGAGGTTGCGTTGGGACAATTCATCGAATGTTTTGTAACCCAGCATCTTCACCAGCGCCGGGTTGGCCAGGAGGATGTGCCCATCCGGCGTGGTGCGGTACATGCCAATGGTGGCATTCTCATACAGGCTGCGGAAGCGCTCTTCGCTTTCGCGCAGAGACTGCTCCGCCCGTAGGCGGTTGATGGCAATCACTGCCTGGTTGACCACCAATTCGATTGTCTCGGTATAGGGCGATACATCTCCCCGGGCCAGGATGGACAACCCGCCAAAGTGCGCGCCTCGCCATACAAAGCCCATGGTGTAGACATTCTTGATCCGGAGCAATTTTTCTATCGTCGCGCAGATGGCCTTCGGAATGCGGTGGGTAGATAAAGCGTAGACACCGCCCTCAAGTCGTTCCAGCCTGCCGCTGCGGAAGGAATTTAATTCGTCTTGCGTGATATCCTTGAGTGAATAGACCGTCTCAATGGGATCCCAACTAAGAATTTCTACAACTTTTTGGACTGGAACATCAAGGCCATAATAGTCAACCACTCGCAGAGTCTGCGTTGTATCGTCCAGGATGGAAGTGATCACTATCCCATCACGATATAACCGGCTGATCTGCTCTGCCGTGAGGCGGTAGATTTCCATCAGGTCGTTCGCCTGCAAAAGGCGGGATTGTGTCTCGGAGATGATGCGGTACCGTTCCTCTGCCTGTTTGCGCTCGGTAATGTCGCGCACGATGCCGCGGAATCCGACACAGTTCCCGTTTACAGTCTTGATCTGAGAGACCGAGGCCTCGATGGAGCGATAGGTTCCATCCTTGCGCACCAATTCCCAGTCAAAAACTTGTTCCGATTTTCCCGATTTATAGATACGGTTGAAGAGCCGGAAGACTGCTCTTGCCGTTTCAGGACGCATATATTGGCGGTAGTTCATTCCAGTAATTTCATTCTTGCGATAACCGATCATGCGCACCAAGGCCGGATTGAAGAACGTGAAATTGCCTTTCTGATCCACCTCGTAGTAGCCGTCCTCGATATTGTCGAGGATCGTGCGGAAGCGCTCCTCACTCTTGCGCAGCACTTCTTCTGCCTGCTTCCGATCGGTGATATTGTGCACAGTCACTAGCGCGGCCTTGTGTCCTCTGAATTCCAGCGTATGCGAAGTAATTTCCACATCAATGATGCGCCCGTCTTTGAGACGATGGCGCCATTCCCCGGAATATTGCAGGGATGGTCTTTTCTTCTTGACATCGGCCAGCAGGCGCTTTACATCTTCTTCCGGGCGTATGTCCCTGAGGGTCATACGCAAGAATTCGTCGCGCCTGTAGCCGTATTTTTCCACCGCGGCATCGTTGACCTCGAGGAAAGCCAGCGACCCCAAATCGTAAATCCACATCGGCAGGGGATGATGGTGGAATAGCAAACGGAAGGAGTCGCCAGGCGGCGGTTCTGTCTCGGGTGAATTTCTCGGTTTCGATTTCATACAAGCATCTCTTTATTTCAGGCTGAGGACGAGGTGAAGGCTGCTGGCGCGCTTCCAGCCGCCAGTAAAATATCCAGCAATTTTGAGCGCCGAGCGAATGGACCTTCGCAAGGCGGGATCATCCGGCGTAGCCATGACTTTAATACCCACAATCATCCTTCCTCAGCATAAACGCTCCACGGGTGCGCGCCGCAGAAGAAGCAGTTTAGACTTATCTATCTTATCGCCTTTTTTCCCCAATTTTAATAGCCAATTGGTTGCAAAAGTACTTTTTAGGTTTACAGAGTTATTGCCTGGTTTGGTAGCACTACAAAGGATTGTGGTGACACCCCCCACCCCCGGCCCCGCCCCCCAAGGGGCGGG
>JBFMCM010000270.1:0-5174 GCA_040754355.1 Chloroflexota bacterium
CGTTGGCTTTAACCTGGAAAGGAGCCTCGTAGAATTTATGCACATCGTCGAAAACGAGGTCGAGGCCTTCCAGGGTCAATTCACCACCGGTCATGACGAAGGGGCGGCGAATCTTGATCCAGCGCGGGTCGCGCCGCGTCCCGGCGCGCAGGCCGCCGGTGCCGTTCGGCTGGGCATCCGCCTCCCCTGCCAGTTGGTGATTGACCGAGTCATAGAGTTTGACAATCTGCCCGTCAATGTAGAGGGCATAAGGGATGAACATCGTATCTGTCAGGATCAGGTTGCCGAAGGCCTTGGCAACACTGGTCTTGCCATCACCGGGAGGACCATAAAGAAAGATGGACGTCCCTGAATTCAACGCCGGGCCGAGGCGCTGGAAGGTGTTTTCCGAGAGAACCAGATGCGAGAGAATCTGGCGCATCGAACGGTTTGTAATGGCGATCCTCCTGCGGCTCTGGCGGCGGATGGAATCGTTGTATTTGTCAATCGGGACGGGAGCCGGGCCAGCATACTGGCTGCGTTCCAGGGCTTCACGGGCCCGCTGGATACCTGCGCCGGTGATGGCATATTGGTAAGAACCTTCCCCCAATCCCATCTGTGAGGACTTGATCTCGATAAGTTTCTCGCGCTTCAGCGCCTCCAGGATCTGGTCAACGATCCCGGCGAAGGGCAGGGCGATTTCCTCGGCGATCTTGAAGCCGGAAAGATAACCCTGGTAATACATGATCTTCAAGGCCAGGTCTTGAAGCCAGAGCAGGGAAAGCCCCGTATCTTCCAGTTTCGTGATCGGCGGGGGTAAAAATGGAGTTGTATTCACCTGCGCTGTTGCAGGTCGAGGAACGACGGTCATCGCGGCCTCCCGGATAGGATACGCGTCAATTATAGCACGCAGGAGGAAAGGAGGGATTGTATTTCGTTTATAATCTGACCAATGAAACTATCCGTCATCATCCCCATCTATAACGAAAAAAAGACGCTTCAAGAAATCGTTGACCGCGTCCTGGCGACCAAAATGGCAGACGAGATCCTCCTGGTGGACGACTGTTCGTCCGACGGGACCCGTGACCTGCTCGCCGCGCTGGACGGTTCGCGCGGCATTCGAGTGCTCTTTCACACTGAGAACCAGGGAAAGGGCGCCGCGGTCCGCACAGGTCTGGCCGCGACCCGCGGCGACGTGATTCTCATCCAGGATGCTGACCTGGAGTATGATCCTCGCGACTACCCCACCTTGCTCAAGCCCATCCGCGAAGGCCTGGCTGATATCGTCTACGGGTCGCGCTTCCTGGGCGGGCCGCGGCGGGTAACCATGTTCTGGCACATGCTGGCTAACAAACTACTCACCTTTGCCACCAACTTGCTCTACGATACCATCCTGAGCGACATGGAAACCGGCTATAAAGTCTTCCGGCGTGAAGTCTTGGACGGCATGACGTTGCGCGCCAAACGATTCGACTTCGAACCTGAATTTACTGCCAAGGTGCTTAAACGTCATTACCGCATCTTCGAAGTGCCGATTACTTTCAACCCACGTGATTACTCCGAGGGGAAGAAGATCAAGTTGAAGGACGCGTTCATGGCAATGTGGACGCTGGTGAAATACCGTTTCATGAATTGATAGTTAAAAAAAGAACGACTTCCTTCACATGAGGAAGCCGTTCGTTGATGCAGCAGAAAGGGCGATGTGGGATGGAAGCATCTTATCTGCAATAATTCGGCAATTTTGTAGCATCGCCGTTGAATCCAAAAGCGCAAGTGTTGTCAATGGCAAATAGGGTATCAGGCATGGTATCCAATGGAATGAATTGGGAGGCTTCCAGGTCTCCTTGATACGCCCAGGCCCACCAGGCAAATATGAGATCACCATCGAGGGTTGTTGGCTTGAAGCCGAATTCCACCCATCCATCCGGTGTTCGACGCGCCCAGACGAGGTCTGGGTCAGAGGCAATGCCCTGGTCGAAGAACAGGTCGACCTCGCCATCTCGAAATCGCCAGGCGCGTACACCGTCAACGGTCCAGACTACATCGCTCAATTGCAGGTTCTGAACGGAAATCAGAATTTCACTGATTGAGTCAAAATCGAGGTCCAGTTCGAAGGCATAATACAGGCTGGATCCGTCTGCCGGGAGCGCGGCCTCATAAGGTTCGATGCGAGCAAAGAGCCAGTCTATCGTGGCACCAAACTGAGCACTTTCGATATCCAGGTATGGATAATAGACATCGAAGGTGGAGGTCGTGGGGCGCTCAACGAAGTCAACCTCCCATAAATCACACGCAGTGGGGATACTCACCGGTTCACCGGCCAAATATCTTTCTCCCACCGAGCAATCTCGCACCGATTGAGTCTCGATGTAGTTGGGAGTATCGGGGCGGGTGACGTGCTGGATCACAGTGGGGGTGGCAGTGGACACATCCACAATAACAGGTTCGACAGTTGGGGAAGGTGTCGGCTCATCGGTGGGAGCAGCAATGACTAGAGGCTCAGGGGTAGGTGTAGAGGGCTGGAATTGGCAAGCCTGGATTAACATGGACAAGAAAACAATAGTGAGAATAATGGTATGAGATTTCATGGCTACCTCCTCTCTGTGAATATTTTACACGATTGAGAGGTAAATTGCATGAGTTGAGGAAATTCAATTTTTCTAATCCCCATAATAAATATTAAGCAAATGATCATTTTTTTCTTTCAATCCGGCATTCCTGCTGGTTTGATATCCTTCAGGTTCAACTGCAGGGACGAGCGTCCATTATACTCATTCGCCTCGAAGGAGTACAAGGCGTCAATCCGGCCAGGCAAATCCCCCGATAAATGGCCTAATCGAAAACCAATGGCATCGAATGTGAGCCGACCATCAGTCACGGTTAGTTTCAGATGTTTGTTCTCGGCACCGACTGTACGTGCGTTCTTGACCTGGAGGTTGCGCGTCACGAAGAATGCTTCGGGATTGCCGTATCCAGTGGGCTGGAGATATTCGAGATGTTTCAGCAACTCGGGACGTAGATCTGCAAGCGGGATTTCGAGGTCGGCTGCCAGCGTCGGGCGCAGCTCGAGACCTGTCAATTGCTGCCGCGCCAGGGACTGCAACCGCTCCTTGAGCGTCTCCAGGTTCTCGTTGCGGACCGTCAGCCCGGCCGCGGCAGCGTGACCGCCGTGCCGGATTAGCAGGTCGGAGCACTGGTCGAGGGCGGCAGTGATGTGAAATTCAGGGATGGAACGACACGAACAGCGCGTCGTTTCTCCGTTTTGCTGGCCGACGACGGCCGGACGGTAATAGGTTTCAACCAACCGTGCGGCCGCCAGACCCACCACGCCAGAATTGAATTCCGGGTGCACGGCAAACAGGATGAGGGCTTCCGGGTCTTCGGCCAGGGCAATTGCCTCGGCTTCAGCCTGGATCTTGCGCGTCAATGCCTGGCGTTCACGGTTCTGCACGTCCAGCTGTTGGGCCAATTGCCCCGCCGTGAACACATCGGATGTGGTCAACAATTCAAAGGCCGCTTTGGCTGACTCGAGCCTTCCAGCAGCATTGAGCCGCGGTCCGAGCATGAAACCGATATGCGTGGCGTTGAGGGCAGGCAGGGACACTCCTGCCACATTCGCCAGCGAGAACAGGCCCTGACGTTTGGTCTGGCGCATCTGCTTCAACCCGGCCCGAACCAGGAGGCGGTTTTCGCTCGTCAACGGGGCCAGGTCGGCCACTGTGCCGAGGGCGACGAGGTCAAGCAACGAGTCGAGAAAATCGGACGATGGACTGCGGACTACCGACGATGAATTGTCGTCCATCGTCTGTCGTCCATCGCCAAACAAGGCTTTTGCAATTTTGTAAGCGATGCCAACGCCGGCCAAGTATTTCTCCGGGTAAAGATCGCCTTCCTGCTTCGGGTTGATGACTGCCAGGGCCTCGGGGAGTTCGCCGGAGGGTTCGTGATGGTCGGTGATAACGAGGTCCAGGTCGAGGGTCCGGGCATGACGCGCTTCCTCCGGGGAGCGGATGCCGCAGTCCACGCTGATGACCAGTCTCACGCCGTCGGCAGCCAGCAGGTCCAGGGCGTCGTTGTTCAGACCGTAGCCCTCATCGAAGCGGTTGGGGATATAGGCACGAACTTCCCCACCCAGAGCCTGTAGAGTTTGAACCAGGAGAGCGGTCGCAGTGACGCCGTCCACGTCGTAGTCGCCATAAATGGCTATCGGTTCCCTCTGCGCGATGGCTTGGCGGATGCGGTCCACGGCCGCCTGCATTCCCTTCAGTTGGAAAGGAGAAGTGTCAAATGTCGTCTCAGCCTTGAGGAAGGCGCGCGCCTCGGCCTCGGTGGCGTATCCGCGGTTGAACAGCAATTGACGCAGGATCGGGGGAAATGCAGACAGGTTTTCGTTAGCCTGGGGTGTGAGCGGAGGGGAGATTAACCAGCGGGTGCGGTGAGTCATGGTGGCTGGAGTATAAACGCAGAACAGGGGGGAGGGAAGGGTTGTTGTATAATTACGAGGCAAGACTGGAGGAAGCATGTACAAACTTGCCCCGGACGAGAAGACCACCCTGGTGATGATCTACACCCAGAATGCCATGCTGCGCGCGGAAGCGGTAGTGAAGAGCGCGCTGGCGCGCGTCAGCACCTGGCTGCGGACACAGGGCGCGCCGGAGTACCTGCATTTGGTGAACGCACAAATGTTGGTATTCAGTGTCAGCCCAGTGAAGTCTTACCAATATGCAGAATATTTTCTGCCCATATCGCAGGTGATCGCTTTCCATCTGGCCCCGCCCGCCGCCGACCCAATGGACTATGACCAGCATGAGATCAACCGGCTCATGCAGCCGGTTATGCTGCACGTTGGAACATTCGTCTTCAAAGGCATCCTGCGCATCGCTGGCAATTCGACCGTGGGCGGCCAATTAGAAGCAGCGCATTCGCCTTGGATTTCCATTTACAACATTTCCGTAAGCAATCCCAACATGCCCAGCCTGCAATACCAGGTCCCCATGGCCCTCTTCAGCCCGGGGAAAGTATTGATTGGGATGCAGTAATTTATCATTCTCTTCAAAGGATTTTTCTCATGGACTACAACCCAATTCTTTCCCTCACAACCGCAACGCTCGAAATTGGCGCGGCTGTCTGGGCCATCCGAGGTCCCGGACGCAAGCCCATCGTCCGCACTGTGGCGGCCATCCTGTTCTTCCTGG
>JBFMCM010000271.1:0-2101 GCA_040754355.1 Chloroflexota bacterium
CGGAGTGCAGTTGCTGCGCGACCTGTTCAAACGTCCGCAGGAGGCCGCGAAAGATTCCTGAACGGAGGGCGCAATGCGAGTAGCACAAGCCACGCTGGACCGTGTCCGCCTCTTCAACAAACGGGTGACGAACAAGGTCCTCATCCACATTTGCGGGAGGAAATTCGGCCATTTCGCCATCCTCGGCCACGCGGGTCGCAAGAGCGGCAGGCTCTACCGCATCCCGGTCATCGCCGAGCCGCACGAGAGCGGATTCGTCTTCGCCCTGACCTACGGGAAAAAAGTGGACTGGTACGAGAACGTGGTCGCCAAAGGCGGGTGCACGCTGTTCTGGAAGGAAAAGGAATATTCCCTCGTCAGTCCGCGGCTCATTGACAAAGAAGTCGCCTTGCCGGCTTTTCCTTCATTGGTTCGCTCTGCTTTGAGGAAAAACGGGATCGAGCATTTTTTGAAGTTGGAAATTCAATAAATAGGTGAATCAAAGCAGCCGGACAGGATCTCTCCTGCCCGGCTGTTCGATTTCGTCTCTCGCGGTTGCTGCGCTGAACGCGCCGCTGCATCCACCTATTATGGAATTGGTTTAAACTTTTTTCGTAATTCTGTCACCCTGAGCGGAAGCGAAGGGTCTCCGCTTGATTTGCGCCAATTAGGCGCAAATCAAGCGGGATTCTTCGCCCCTGCGGGGCTCAGAATGACATATATGTGATAAGTTTGAATCACTTCATGGACATAAGGTTTCATGTCCGGCAGCACAATATTTCACCTCGCCTGCGACCATCGTCATCCAGACCTGGAGGTCCATGATTTCATCCGGGTTCACAGACAGCGGGTTCCCAGAGAGGAGGATGAGGTCCGCGTACTTGCCGGGTTCCAAACTGCCAATGTAATCTTCCATCGAAACGGCGTAGGCCGGTTCGATCGTCAACATCTGCAGAGCACGCTCGACGCTGATGGCAAAGGCTGCTACCAATGGGTCGGGTTCGCAGATGGAGCCGTCCTCGGCCACGTACCGGTGTGTGACGATGCCGAAGAGTTGCATGATTGGATCGAGGCTTCTTTGCGAGAACCGGTCGTCGGGGTCCACGGTCCAGCCGAAATCGGTTTCGATGTAGGCGTGGATGTCCGAGCCGGCCAACGCGTAACGATTGGCGTACCAGGCCTGCCGGTCCGGGCCGAAGGTGGGCAGCAAAAAGGACAGGTCACAAAATCCCCCATAACCCCGGACGGAGGCCAAAACATCGAGGGCCTCGTAACGCGGCACTTGATCCGGGCGGGCCAGGCTGTTGTGTTCGATCTGGTGCCGGTAATTCTCATTCGGTTGACCGGCGAGGGCATATTCGATGGCGTTGAGCGCCGTCTCGATGGCTCCATCGCCCATGGCGTGGAATGCCACCCGGTAACCGGCAGTTTGTGCCTGTAACACCGCCTGGTTGAGTTCCTCCTGGGACCAGTACAGATCGCCTCGGTCACTGCCGCAAACGCCACTGGTAAGTGCGGGGGCATTTGGCATGAAAGGATCGCTGAGCGCCCAGCAGCCGCGGGCGGGAGTCCAATTGTCGCCATCCATGAAAATTTTAATGCCAGGGATGCGCAGAAATCGTTCGGGATCGAGGATCGGAGCGTGTTCGGGATACCAGGTCTCGAGCATCACCCGGCGGCGGTTGTCGTCCAGTATGCCGTCGTTATAACTGGCAAATACGTTCACGCGCAGTTGTAAACTACCCTCCTGTTCAGCCTGCATCAACCTACTGAGGTAGCCCTCGTCGGCCCACATTTCGTTCACGGTCGTGAACCCATACCGCAGGGCGGTTTCCTGGGCCTCGTCCAGCGACCTTCCCATGCGGTCGGGGAACGCCAGGATGTGTGTATGCCCGTCTATGAATCCCGGCATCATTGTGCGGCCTTGCAGGTCAATGACCTGGGTACCTGCTCCTTGCAAAGCAAGGACTTCCTCGTTTGTGCCCACGGCTTGGATAAGCCCGTTACGGATGGCAATTGCTTCTGCCAGCGGCTGTGTCTCTTCGATGGTGATGATCTCGCCAGTATGGAAAATGATGTCCGCAGGCTCAGCGGGCGGGAGCGTATGAGTGGGAGAAGGTGT
>JBFMCM010000272.1:0-2073 GCA_040754355.1 Chloroflexota bacterium
CTCGGCGCGGGAGGCGCTCGTCGAGGATATGGCCTTGGCCTGGAATATCAAACGCAAGCGTTTGCGCCTGCGGCTGGCGGACGGGACGCGGCTGGGGTCAGTGCGCATGTACCGAAACTGGCCCGAGGTCCGCGATGGTTTCGCCAAGAACATCCTGGCCGGGCACGCCAATCGCATCCTGCTCCTGTTTTTGTCTGCACTTTTCCACTGGTCACTCTTTCTTATCCCCTGGTTGTGGCTGGCAATCGGCTGGGCGTTACCCGTCCCTGGTTGGCCGATTGCGCCAATAGTTCTTTCTGTTCTGGGCGTGCTTATTCGCGCCCTGACGGCTGCCGTCACTCATCAGCGAATTGGGGACACGGTTACTTTGCCGATTTCGATTATTTCCATGACCCTTATTACGGCGCGTGCCGTGCAGTGGCATTTTTCGGGTGGGCCGCGCTGGAAGGGCAGGGTGTATGGAAAATCCAAATATTCTAGAGTAGAATGACCCAATGACTTGGTGGAAAGCCCGGCAGTCATTCCCTGTGCGTATCTTTCTCGTTGCGCTTGTGCTGCGTTTGATTCCGGTGATCGCCTTGCGCTCGATGAGCATTGGCTTGGACGATATGTTCCAGTACGACATGCTGGCGCGCTCACTGGCAACGGGCAATGGCTATCGCTGGTATGCTTACGAGGACCTGAAAATGCTCGAGCCGTACGTCGAGTTCGACCTTTCGAGTGTTGACTACGACCCGCTGCGCGGCGTGCCGACCTCCTTCCGGGCGCCGCTCTATCCAGCCTTTCTGGCGCTGATCTACCTGCTGACCGGCACCGGGCTGACGCGGTTTTTCGCGGCTCGATTGGTACAGACGCTGCTGGGGGCTTTGCTTGCGCCCCTGACTTACTTGGTGGCGCGTTCACTACTTCCACACTCCTCTGTTGATCAGGATAAACGACGCGACGGGGCGGCTGCGGTTGCCGCGTGGGCGGTGGCGTGTTATCCACTGCTCATTCTCTATCCATTTGGGCTGGCGACCGAAAATCTCTTCTTCCCGCTGATTCTCATATCGTTCCTGTTCCTTTCGAAATCAGCCGACCATCCCACGCTCGTCAATTTCCTGCTTGCCGGGCTTTCCCTCGGTCTGGCAGCGTTGACCCGTTCCATCGTCCTGCCGTTTGCCGGGCTGGCAATCTTGTGGGTGTGGTTAGCCATAAAACAGAAGCGGGGCGCGATAGCGCTGGGGTTGGTCCTCTTGGCGGTGACTGTTCCCTGGGTTGTTCGCAATTCCCTGTTCCATCACCGCCTGACGGGGATCGAATCCTCGATGGGTTACAACCTATATGTTGGCTATCACCCTGACAGCAACGGTTCGTTTACTTTTGGTGTTTCCCTGGATTTGATCCCAATCCTCGACGACGCGGAGCGTGACCAAATTGGCACCCAGAGAGCGCTGGAATTCATCACCGCCGATCCAGGCAGGTTCCTCCCGCTGGCGCTCAACCGCTTGAGTTTTTTCTTTGGTCTCGAAAAGCGGGTCTTGATGTATTTCTATGCCAATAATTTCCTGGGCTACATACCCTCGCTGCCACTTCTATTGATTTCACTCGTCATGTTCCTCCCCTTCGTGCTGGTGGCCGCTTCCGCACCGGTGGGGTTGGCTCTCTTACGGTCACAACCGAAAGTTCATCTCCTCTGGCTGCTGTTGATTGCATATCTTCTGCCGCATGTTTTCATTCTATCGGAAGACCGCTTCCATCTAGCCATCGTCCCTTTGCTGGCAATTCTGGCGGCTTATGCTTGGGCAGGAGGCTGGCAGACTATCCGGGAGAGGCGGGCAGGCACACGGCGCCGCCCTGAGCCTGTCGAAGGGCTTGTCGAAGGGTCCGGCAAGGTGGCGCTGGTGTTGGCGGCACTTGTCATCCTGCTGCTTCTTGCAAACTGGGGCTGGGAACTCTGGCGCGATTGGGAGAAATTGTCCCAACTATTTGGTCCGAATGGGAATACCTTATATCTCCCGTATTGACGAGGTCCTCATGAGACGCTTGTTTGGTGAACAACTTAAACTGGACTGGAAAATTGCCGTGCTGACG
>JBFMCM010000273.1:0-2308 GCA_040754355.1 Chloroflexota bacterium
ACGACGAGGTGGACCAACTCTACACCCAGGTTTACCGCGAACTGATGACCTTCGTGATGGCGGATGCCAAGTCCATCGAGCGCGCCAACTGGCTGCTGTGGGTGGCGCACAACCTGGAGCGCGTCGCCGACCGCGTCACCAACATCTGCGAGCGGACGATCTTCATCGTCACCGGCGAAATCAAGGAAATCGACTCGTCCGACGACGAGGGCAGGAAACAATAAATTCGGGGCGGAGGAAACTCCGCCCCGAAATGTCTCTAGGGGGAACCCGCGTTACGGCTGATGGAACCACGGCCCCATCGTATTGGCAATATTCTCGTAAGTATCCGGCCCCCACGCCCCGCCGTCAATCCAATCCCCGGTGGGATTGCCGTCTGCGTCCAGGCGGAAGAAGACCGGGATGGCCGCAAAATCGAACCCGGCCTCCGGCACGCCCCAGCCCCATTCATCCGTATCGAGTTGAACCAAATAGACGCCATCGAAAGCGGCCATCATCTGCGCATCCTGTTCGGCCAGACCGGCCGACACCGTCCGGCAGGATGGTCACCACTCGGCGTCGAACTCGACGAACATGTGCTGTCCAAGTGCGGCCGCATTCCGCGCCTCGGCCTGCAATTGCGTCGTCAGGTCGCCCCCGCTCGGTTGCAGGCGCAGCACCGTCAGGCTGCCGGTGACCAGCGGCTCCTGCGAGGTCGGGTCAACATGCGGCTGGGTGGGCGTGAAAACCGGAAGGCCGGGACACATGCAGGCAATCATTAATCCCGCGGCCAGAACGATCCACACTTTTTTCATGGCAAGAACACCTCCTCTACACCGGGCACACGCACAGGGACAAGTTTGCCTATCACCGGAGGAAAGCAGACCCCCTCGGCGCAGGCCATATATGTGACCGAAACCTGCTCATCGAACCAGCCCGTCCCCGCCGGCAGGATGACTGGCAGCCGCAAGGTCACAGGTCCTGCCGGATAAACCAGCAGGCCTTCGGGACCCTCATCCTGCACCGCGCCCACGGACTCGGACAACGCCCCGGCAGATTCCAGCCGTGACCCGGGGACGAGTTCCAGCAGGGTCGGGCGGCCCAGCCCGTCCACGCCGCCGGGCGGGATGTCCTTGCTGTAGAGATGGAAACCGGCCTCAGGCGTGAACCTGGCCGACAGCCAGGCCTGGCCGGAGTCATCCACTTCCAGGAAAATTTCCACGGTCACTTTATTCTCGGTGAAAGAGGCCAGGAGATAAGGCGAGGCAGGATTGGGATCCGCGGAGGAGCCGCAGGCGGTAAGGAAAAACAAAAGGCAAAAAGCAAAACGGACAAGCCGGGTCATACGTCGAAGTAGAGTGACATTTCGTAAGGATGCGGGCGGTTGCGGACGGCAAAGTATTCGGTATTGCGTTTATAGTCCACCCACTGCTTGATGAGTTCTTCGCTGAAAACGCCGCCAGCCAATAAGAAATCATGGTCGGCTTCGAGGGCGCGCAGGGCCTCGTTGAGCGAGGCGGGCAGGGATTTGATGGCGGCGCGCTGTTCCTCGCTCCAGGCAAAGATATTCTGGTCAATCGGTCCGAAGCCGTTGGCAGTCGGGTCAATATTGTTGCGGATGCCGTCCAGCCCGGCCATCAGCATGGCGGCCAGCATCAGGTAGACATTTCCGGTCGCGTCGGGGGGTCGGAACTCCATGCGGGCGGTTTCGGGTTGGTTTGCATATTTCGGGATACGGACGGCCGCGCTGCGGTTGCCGAGCGATAAGAAGGCATTGACCGGGGCCTCGTAGCCGGGCACAAGCCGCCGGTAGGAATTGGTGCTTGGGTTGGTGATGGCAAGCAGGGCCGCCCCGTGTTTCAGCAGGCCGCCGATGTAATACAGTCCCTCCTGGGAGAGACAGCCATATCCTTTCGGGTCGTAGAAGATATTCTTTTTCTTCTTGAACAAGTGCTGGTGGAAATGCATGCCAGAGCCGGCTTCACCGTACAGGGGCTTGGGCATGAAGGTGGCGGTTTGGCCGTGCTGGTGGGCGGTCATCTTGGTGACGTATTTGATGATCATGCTGGCGTCGCCGGATTGGATGAGACCCATCATGGGTGTCTCGATCTCGCACTGGCCAGGCCCGCCGACTTCGTGGTGGTGATACTTGACCGCCACGCCCATCTTCTCCAGGTGGCTGGCAATCTCGGAGCGCAGTTTGTAGAGGGCATCCTTGGGAGGGATGGCATGGTAGCCGCCATGCGCCGGGATGTAGTGTCCGTGCCCGCCCTGGGCGCTGTTCCAGTCTGCTTCGGCGCTGAAGATCTCGTAGTAAGCGCGGTTGATG